>NZ_JBHLTP010000001.1:0-156305 GCF_042434395.1 Pontibacillus salicampi
CAAACTCTCCATAAGAGTTCGCCTAACATCATGTGAACATGATTACTGGCTAATGTTAAAAAATTAACAGGTTGTTTACAAGTTGTTTTGTTCAGTTTTCAAAGATCAAAAGCGTTTCAGCTTTTTGCTTGGCCGCTCAAAATAGCGACTTTATTATCATACCATTTCGTTATGGCTTCGTCAACAACTTATTAAATTTTTCTTAATTGTTGATTTTGCTTTTGAAATGTTTGTGTTGTTGTCTGCTTTATTAGCGCAACGTTTACCACTTTATCACTGTACCACTCTTTCGTCAACACTTTTTTGAATTGATGTGAGCGTAATGATGCTGTGTTTTGTCCGCCTCTCAAAGCGACAATTAATAATTTACCATGCAGCAGCTTCTTTACGCAATAGTTTTCTTTAACTTTTTTATATTTCTGTAGAGAGCCGTATACGGAGAATGTAAAAAAGGCTCCTGTTCCCGCCTTGTAAACGGTAAGGAGCCTTCTTTATTAATCCATGTGCTTTAATTGATATTTGCGATGATAAATATCCTTCCCTTTGGTCTCTACCTTTACGACATCGATTACTTCTCTGTCGACAAGATGTTCTAGTAAGGCTCCAAGGTCTAAGGAATAGGGCTTTATGTGAGGATGAATCATAAGCTCGCCATAAGTCCAGGCTTCTTGCTTCTCTTTCATAATTTCTATTAAATGCTGGGAGCAATTTAGTGTACGGGAATTGACAGCGAACTCTGCCGCAAGCAGCATAAGCTGGACTCGTTTATCTAGCGTCTCATTACTGCTGCTTAACTCCTGATGAAGCTTATACACTTCTGGTTCAATATGCTTCACTTGATTCCATACTGTTACTTCTGGATGGAATCCTTTTTCTATAACGGATAGACGAGCTAGGTAATGAAGACAATTGACCATGCGGCTGAAGGCATCCATGTATTGTTCATTCTCATATAAATCCTTGCATTCTCCGTAGCTTCTTATAAGCTTGGCAAATTCTATGGCTTTTTTAAGGTCTCGTTTTTCTTGAGGGAAGTTTCGTAAGTTCTCCTTAAGGTGACTGACATACTCATTTCGGTCAAAAACGATTTTCCCTTCGATTAACCACTCAATAGCTCTTCGGTACGAGCTTGTATCTACCCAGTCTATTAGCTGTCTTTCATCAATTACATGCATAGCAGCATTCTTTCCATGAAAATCATAGTGTTTTACAAACCACGGCTGATCTGCTTCTCGTACGATAATAAGTAATATCACGTCGAAGTTATCGGTTAACGGACTTACCGGCTTCTTTTTTTCGAGCAGCAGTATTCCTAGCGTGTTCTTCTGACTAGCTCGCTCCTGGTAGATCGGACGTAACACGTCTTCCATAGCAATTTCCCCCAACATAAAGATTAAGATAGTGTTTACTTTCGACGCGTTCACATAAATTCCTTTTTTCCATGCTGATTTGTCCCCTATAATATATGCTATACTACCATTGTAAGATGTGATTGGGGGGACTGGATTGGCACTAAAATACTCAAACAAGATTAATAAAATCCGCACATTTGCGTTAAGTTTAATATTTATCGGATTTGCGATCATGTACGTAGGCTTACTCTTTAAGAGCACAATGTGGCTGATGAGCATCTTTATGATTCTAGGCTTGCTTTCAGTGGCTTTGAGTACGGTCATTTACTTCTGGATTGGTATGCTGTCGACAAAGACGATACAAGTCGTCTGTCCAAATTGTGGGAAACCTACGAAAATGCTAGGTCGCGTGGACGCTTGTATGCATTGTAATGAGCCTCTTACCATTGATAAAGATCTAGAAGGAAAAGAATTCGATGAACGCTACAACTCTAAAAAATATCAAAAGTGAGCAAAAATTCAACTGCAAAAAGACCCTGTTTATTGGTAATGATTCCTAAACAGGGCCTTTTTTTGTCCATAACAAGGAGAATCTGCCTTATCAGACCTCTTTCATCAAGGACCTACGGCATAGAAAAACTGAAAGCTTTCTATAGAAAACTTTCAGTCTTAGTGAGCAGATTGCTTCTGTTTACAGTTTTCACAAATTCCGTACACTTCCATACGGTGGTGACTTACATCAAAGCCTGTCACCTGTTCAGCTAATGATTCTACTTCATCCAGTATCGGATAATGGAAATCTACAATCTTACCGCATTCATTACAAATAGCATGATAGTGTTCGCTCGTGTTGTAATCGAACCGGCTTGAGGCATCTCCATACGTTAATTCGCGAACAAGGCCGATATCCTTGAATAAGCGTAGATTATTATACACTGTAGCTACACTCATATTCGGGAATCGATCCTCTAGCGCCTTATATATATCATCTGCTGTCGGATGATTCATTGCATTGATGAGATGTTCAAGCACCGCATGACGTTGGGGTGTAATCCGGACGCCAGAACCTTTTAACGTGTCCAAAGCCTCATTAAGTCTATGATCTGACACCGCCATGCACCTCGCTTTCGAAAAAGGTTATTAATAAACAACATTATTAGATTAAAATTCTTATAAATAGTGTAACCTCTCCCATAAGCGTTTGTCAACGTTGAGACGTTGCCGCTGTTGTATGTTCCCGCTTATATATCAGCACGTAGCGGCAGTTCTTCTCCATTTGTACACTTGTTGATGAACCTTGCTGCCACAAACAGGAAGTCAGACAATCGGTTTAGGTAGCTGAGGACCAGCGGGTTGTTCAATTCATCTTTAATGACCACAGCAGACCTTTCTGCTCTTCTTACAATGGTTCTGGCAGCATGTAACGCAGCCGATGCTGGGTGACCTGATGGCAATATGAAGTTCCGGAGTGGTTCAAGCTGTTCCTCCCAGCGGTCTATTTGCTGCTCCAGCTGTTCAATATGCTCCTGCTTTACCTCCCATTTTACTTCCTTCCCTTTTGGTGTAGCTAATTCAGCTCCAACATGAAATAGAATAGTTTGGATGTTATGCATCGTTTGCTTAAATTGCTCTAACTCCTTATTAGTGTCAGAAGGTAAATGACTAACTGCTATACCAATCATCGAATTCGCTTCATCACAAGTGCCATACGCTTCTACTCGAATATCATGCTTAGGTACACGGTCCCCATAGATTAAAGAGGTGGTCCCTTTATCGCCGCCTTTTGTATAGATTTTCATGTTAATACCCCTTTCCAGGATCTATCCTGTTTACAAAATCT
The DNA here is from genome assembly GCF_042434395.1 of Pontibacillus salicampi. Lineage (NCBI taxonomy): Bacteria > Bacillati > Bacillota > Bacilli > Caryophanales > Bacillaceae > Pontibacillus > Pontibacillus salicampi. The sequence continues at coordinate 3,193 of NZ_JBHLTP010000001.1, forward strand.
TCTCCACCATTACGATAGACAGGGAGGTTTCGCTCAAACACTTCTAATGCCCTTGGTTGATACTCAGGAGATAGGCCGGACAAGTGTGGGGTGACAGTAACATTCGGCATCCCCCAAAACGGATGCGCTTCTGGCAACGGCTCCTGCTCAAACACATCTAGAATGGCGTGTTCTATAAGCTCATCCTCCATCACATCCAGCATAAGGTCATCCCCCACAGCATCTCCTCTCCCCATATTCAGGAAGATGGCAGAATCCTTCATGTGTTCAAAGTGGCTTCTAGTAAAGAACCCTTTTGTCTCTGGTGTACTTGGTAAAACAGCTACCACGAAGTCCGCTTCAGGGAGGATATAATCTAACTGGTCCTTTTGATATACTTCATCAAAGTGCTCTTTATCCCTACCGCTATTTGAAATCCCAACCGTCTTCATACGAAAGGCTTTAGCAAGTCTAGCTACCTCCTGGCCAATTGCTCCCGCTCCTACCACGACCATTGTTTTACCGTGGATTTCGGTTATAGGCAAAAATTTCTCCCATTTGCGCAGCTTTTCATTTTCTATTAGCGTTTTTTCGTTTCGATTCACCTGCAGCAGCATGGAAATGGCATATTCACTCATTGGGATGCTGTGAATCCCTTTTACATTTGTTACGGTAATGCCTTCTTGTTCTATAGCTTCAAACGGCAGCTTGTCTACCCCTGCTGACAGAACCATAATCCATTGTAACTTCTTCGCTTGTTCGACGTGAGTGGTCTCTACATCTTCTCCGTATGTAAATAGAATCTCTGCTTTCGGAAGATATGGCTTTGCCTCCTCCATACTCTCACAGAATTGGAAGGTGATATCCGGATAAGACGTAACCAGATGCTCTCGCAGATCTCTTCTTATTTTACAGCTTGTTACGATATACATATACGTCCTCCTACAGCATTCTTTTCTACCATCATACCGTTTTTCCATCGCTTCCAAAAGCCTGAGCACTTATATCGGCTATGTTCTAACAAAAAAAGACACGAGACAAATGCCTCGTGTAAACCAATCTATATAAAATTAAGGGGAGGTTTGGTTTGATACCTTACATTACTATACGCAATCCCCGTAAAGTTGTTTGGATGATTACCTAAAATAATTATATTTTTCTGATTTCCATTGCTTCCTTTTCAATAAAGGAATATAATAGAAAATAATTTAAACGGAAGGGAATGACCTTATACACAATGAAGTACTAATCCTATGATAAAGAGGCGAGTTTCATATGTACGTGAACTACGAACAACTCGTTCCAGATAGGATAGGTATGTCTTCTTTTTTAGACCATTGTGTATAGCGCATAAGGTTCCTTTCGTGTACGGCAAATAAAAGGAATTCGTATGTCTATGGACAGCACCTCCCTCTCTGGAACGAACAGGGAGGTTTTTTTATGAGAATCTTGCATGCCCATAATATAGACTACAGTATTGGAGAACGGAATGTATTATCTATTAAGGAATTATCCATTCACTCCGGCAATCGTATTGGCCTGGTCGGAAAAAACGGAATAGGTAAGTCGTTGCTGCTTCACTATTTACTTGGAAAGACTGAGGAAACGCCTGCTGTACAGTGGAATGGAAGTGTCCACTACTTTAGCCAGCTGGATGACATTCAATCCGCTGAATGGAATAAACAGAGTGGCGGAGAGAAAACGTTACGCAAGCTCCAGCACATATTTCAGGAGCCAGCTGACCTCCTGTTATTAGACGAACCGACTAACAACCTTGATTGGCACCAGATTGAGTTACTGGAACAAAAATTGCTGCAGCAAAAAGCAGCATTTGTCATTGTTTCACACGATCGAGCGTTACTCGATACGGTCTGTTCTACGATTTGGGAGCTGGATGAAGGGGATGTTCATGTGTACAACGGAAATTATTCCTACTACCAAGAGGCAAAAGCACTGCAAGTAAGACAGCAGCATGAAGCGTTTGAAGCATATACTAAAGAGAAGAAACGACTAACAGAGCGAATGCGTCAAAAAGAACAGCAAGCAAAAGGTATGAACAAACCGCCCGCTCGGATGGGAAGCTCCGAATGGCAGCTTCATAAAGGAAAGGCTTCTGGTAAAAAACAAAAAGTGGAGCGTGTGACGAAAGTAATTCAGGAGCGCATTGACCGTTTAGATAAAGTAGAAAAGCCATTTGAGTGGGATAAGGTAACAATGGGGGCTCGAAACAGTTCCCCCATCCATCGAAAGCACGTGCTCTTTGCCAAAGAAATATCAAAGACATTAGAGGGAAGTCCCCTGTACCTAATTCCTTCTCTTAAGCTAAAGACTGGCTCAAAAACAGCCCTTCTAGGTAAGAATGGAAGTGGCAAATCTACTTTACTACACCAGCTTTTGAATGAGCGACAAGATAATTGGTCCGCACAGGCAACCATTGGACATTTTGAGCAAACATTGGAGGCATTACCTGCGGAGGAATCCATTCTTCAGTTCACTCAAGCTAATAGCACGCTGCCTCAGCATGAGATACGAATCATTTTAGGGAGGCTTCACTTTAAAGAGGAAGAGGTTCATAAGCCCATTGGTGTATTAAGTGGCGGAGAGAGGGTAAAAGCAGCTCTCGCTAGATTGCTAACCGGAGATTATAACGTATTAGTACTCGATGAGCCGACCAATCACCTCGATGTCGAAGCTATCGCTGCTTTAGAATCCCTTGTTGTTGCTTATCCAGGCACTATTCTTTTTGTATCCCATGATCGTCGATTTGTTTCCAAAACAGCAAATCACCTGTGGATGCTGGAGAAGCAGCAAGTAACAAGCTATGCTGGCTCCCTTTCCTCATACCAGGAGTATATGGATAGAGATAAAGCAGTATCCCCTCTCACGGAGGATAAAATGAGACTGGAGAACAAATTAACGGAACTAATTGGCCGGCTAAGCGCGCCAGAGCCTAAAGAGAATATAGAAGATTTAGAAAAACAATATGCCGAAACTCTTGCTACGTTACGTTCGCTCTCCTAAGTAAAACACCCTTCCTCCAATCAAGGAGGAAGGGTGTTTGTGTATTAGGATAAATTTTCTTTAATATATTCCAAAGCGGCTTCCACATGGCCCTTCACTTTCACCTTGCGCCACTCCTCTACTAACTCGCCCTCTTTATTAATGAGAAAGGTGGACCGCTCAATTCCCATATATTCTTTACCGAAATTCTTTTTTAGTTTCCATACGTCATACGCTTCTGCAGCCGCATGGTCCTCATCTGCCAACAGTAAGAATGGCAGCTCGTGCTTGTCGATGAATTTTTTGTGGCGGTCCACTGGATCTGGACTTACTCCTAGAATAACGGCATCCACATCTGTAAAGCTCTCGTGATGGTCACGGAAATCGCAAGCCTCCGTTGTACAGCCTGGTGTCATATCTTTAGGATAAAAATAAAGTACCACATGCTTTCCACGAAAATCGGACAGCTTTACCGTTTCTCCATTACTAGCCTTTAATTCGAAATCAGGCGCTTGCTTTCCAAGTTCAACACTCATTATGTATCCCTCCTATTTGGTATATAGTAAAGGGTAACTAAAGAAGCGCCAACTTACAACTGTTATTCCTTTCGATAGATAAGTGGTGCGAAATAGGCTGCCGGGAGCACACAGCCAATGAGAGCTTCCATTAAAGCAAAAACACGCCCTATCCCGATGGGGGTTATATCCCCATACCCAACTGTCATTAACGTTACCCCGCTGAAATAAATGGCATGGGCGAGACGGTCCACAACAGACTCCTGCTGAAGCATGGCATCCTCCAAAATAATTCTCCCCTCCGAAGCCAGGGAAAAATAGATAAGCCCAAATCCAATCATGACAATGATATAGACGAGCATTAAGGAGTAAAATCTATCTATGGAAAAATGGGATTCTCGCTCTTTATGAAAATGCAATAATTGAACAACACTCCCAATTAAAACAATTAATACTAGAGGAACGATCCACCACGCTGCCATCAAAAGCCCCCCTTGTCCTTATTACAGTGTACAAAGGAAGGAACTCTTTTATGATAATAGGTTGCTATTCCAAATCTTGCCTAGCTCTCCATACAGAATATAATAGGCTAATATGTTAGAATAACGCTGTACCTTTCACGAAAGAACGACTACATATATTGGAGGATTATCGATGAAGTTTGATACATCTATTGCATTATATAAAGAAGCTGAAGATCATATTGTTGGCGGAGTGAACTCTCCTTCTCGTGCCTATAAAGGGGTAGGCGGAGGTACTCCTGTATTTATGGAACACGCAAAGGGCGCCCATTTCTGGGATGTGGACGGTAATAGATACATAGATTATCTAGGCGCATACGGTCCTATCATAACGGGACACGCTCACCCCCATATTGCAGAGGCTATTTCTGCTGCTGCCTATAATGGAGTACTGTACGGCACCCCAACTAAGCTGGAAAATAAATTTGCAAAAATGCTGAAGGAGGCTATTCCTTCATTAGAAAAGGTTCGCTTTGTCAATTCCGGTACAGAGGCAGTTATGACTACTATCCGTGTTGCCAGAGCATACACAGATCGTACCAAGGTTATTAAATTCTCCGGCTGCTACCATGGGCACTCGGACCTTGTTCTTGTAGCCGCAGGCTCTGGTCCAGCTACACTCGGGACCCCAGACTCAGCTGGTATTCCTACTTCCATTGCTGAAGAAGTCATTACTGTACCGTTTAATGATGTGGAAGCATTCCGACAAGCAATCCGCATCCATGGCGAAGATGTAGCTGCTGTATTAGTAGAGCCCATCGTAGGGAACTTTGGAATTGTAGAACCTAAACCAGGCTTTCTGCAAGCTGTTAACGACATTGCCCATGATGCAGGCTCTCTCGTTATTTACGATGAAGTCATTACAGCATTCCGCTTTACTTACGGCAGTGCCCAGGAAATCGTTGGCGTTCAGCCAGACATGACAGCAATGGGCAAGATTATTGGCGGCGGCCTGCCAATCGGCGCCTATGGTGGCAGAGTGGATATTATGGAACAAGTCGCCCCACTCGGACCAGCCTATCAAGCAGGAACCATGTCAGGTAACCCAGCCTCTATTTCTGCTGGTATTGCGTGCTTAGAAGTTCTACAGCAGGATGGAACCTACGATTATCTCGATAGCCTCGGCGCAATGCTGGAAGATGGAATAAACAAGCATGCTAGCACCTATGGACTACCTGTACAAATCAATCGTCTAAAAGGTGCCCTAACAGTGTACTTCACGGATGGGGAGGTAGAGAACTATGACCAGGCTGATGCAACGGATGGAGAAATGTTCTCTCGTTTCTTCCATCTAATGCTCCAAGAGGGCATCAATCTCGCACCATCTAAGTTTGAGGCATGGTTCCTAACCATCGCCCACACGGAGGAAGATATTACAGCAACACTTCAAGCCGTTGAAAAGGTATTCAGCATTATGGCCAAAGAAGCTTAGTGCTAGTGAAACCGTCCATTGGGAATGGGCGGTTTTTTTTACCCTTTATTCTATAGATATCAAAAGAATATTCCAAAAGTAGTTGTCAAACGTCATTATTCATGCTAATATTATAAATAATCTGAATATTAGCATATTTTTTGTGCTACTTTCATTTCTTACCCCTTTTCATAAGCCTTTCTACTCCTGCGTCATGTAAGGGTAGAAAAGCTATCCTTTCGAGGATCACGTTCGCTGATGCTACTTTTAGCATCAGTATTTTTTTTGGATTTCTGTCGGATATCGTCCATAACTTTTCATGTTTTCTTGGATGAACTTGGAGTATAATACATAATGTTCATATAGGTATTTTGTAAAGGAAGGTTTTTCAATGAAACTAGGGGCAAGGATGTTGAAAACAGGACTAGCCGTCGCCATCGCTATATATGTCGCATCGCTTATCGGTTCTAGTACAATATTTGCTGGTATTGCGGCGCTTTTCTCTATTCAACCATCCATCTATCGATCCTATCAAACCATTATTGAGCAGATCGAAGCAAATATTATTGGAGCCATCAGTGCAGCCATTTTTGTACTGACACTTGGTAACGACCCTTTTATTATGGGCTTTACGATTATTATTGTTATCGGTATTTGTGTAAAATTCGGCATGAAGGAAAACACCGTATTGCTCGCATTAGTTGCGGTAATTGCGATTATGGAAACAACAGATATGGCGTTCCTCGAATTTGTAGGATTACGCTTCACCTCGCTAATGCTTGGAGTACTCGCATCTTTTCTCGTCAATCTCATCTTCCTGCCGCCCAAGTATGAAACGAAGCTATTCGGACTTATTGACCGAACCACTACTGATATTTTGCAATGGCTGCGGATTACAACGAGACACTTGTCAGACAGGCCAGCATTACGAGAAGAAATAAGCAGATTAGATAATCAACTGTTAAACATAGACAGAATATACAGCCTCTACAAAGAGGAACGAACGTATATAAAGAAGAAACGCTTTCAGAAAGCCAGAAAGCTAGTCGTATTTCGGCACCTCATTTCCACTACGCAAAAATCAGCCGAAGTACTGCGAACCTTCTACGAATTAGAAAATGAAATGGATAAAGTCAGCACAGAATTTCGAAACACGCTGGTTAACGAACTGGATAAAGTCATTCATGCACACGAAAAACTAATCCTCTCGGTAATGGGCCGAATCCGTGTGCGCCAAGAAGACTCAGTAGATGATTCCAGCATGCCCAATATTCCTAAGCTTGTAGAATATTTAATCGAAATTTATGAGGAAAAGGACAGCGAAGAGGAAAAGCTCATGTTTTTACCTCTCGCTACCAAGCTTATGGATTATCATCAAAGCCTGCAGCGAATTGAAAAGTTATTATCCAGCTATGAACACTATCACACCTCTGAAAAAATTAAAGTACAGAAGCCAGAGAAACCAACCGTACACTAAATATAAATCGCCCGCTCTTAACAATGAGCGGGCTTTTTTTATGAGAAGTGAGTGAATCAAAGCTGGCCTGACCAGTCGCTTTTCCATCATCTTACCTCAAACCCCTCCCTGCTCCTCCTTCAATAAAAAAGACGCCCCGATGGACGTCTCCTTTCATATCATGTTCCCAAATATTCTTTTTCTCCGTCTAGCTGCTGGACTTGGTAAAGGTTATAGTAGCCGCCTTGTTTTTTCATGAGCTCGGAGTGGCTGCCCGCTTCTTTAATTACGCCATCTTCAATTAAGACGATGCGATTGGCGTGGGTGATGGTGGAAAGGCGGTGTGCCACGATAAAGGTGGTGCGGTTATTTGCCAGCTTTTCTAGTGCTTCTTGGATGAGGTGCTCACTTTCTAAGTCAAGGGCAGATGTAGCCTCGTCTAGAATGAGTAGTGGTGGGTTTTTCAGGAATACGCGGGCGATGGCTACTCGTTGCTTCTGTCCACCGGATAGCTTTACGCCGCGTTCGCCTACAAGAGTATCATACCCGTGCGGCAGCTCCATGATAAAGTCATGGGCGTTAGCTGCTTTGGCCGCTTCTACTACTTCTTCATCTGTCGCGTACGGATTACCCATTTTGATATTCATGCGAACGGATTCGCTGAAGAGGATATTGTCCTGCAGCACCATGCCGATTTTATCTCGGAGGGACTGAGCCTGCACATCGCGAATATCGGTTCCATCAATTCGAATACTGCCTTGTTCCACATCGTAAAATCGTGGTATGAGGCTGACGAGGGTCGATTTACCGCCGCCACTCATCCCAACGAGTGCGATGGTTTCCCCTTTTTTCACCTCAAGAGAGAGGTTTTTCAGGACGAGATTTTCATCCTCATCATATCGAAAGGATATGTTATCAAACGAAATGGCTCCGTCCACTCGCTCCAGCTTTTTGGCATTTTCTTTATCCTTTATATCGTATTCTTCATCCATAAATTCGAATACGCGATCCATGGAAGCGATTGACTGAGTTAAGACGGTGGAGGAGTTTACAAGTCGACGCAGCGGTGCATAAACTCTATCCATATAGCCGATAAACGCAACCATCGTACCTACTTCTACGTTTCCGTTAATAACTTGATACCCCGCGAAGGTAATTACAAGTATTGGTGCCAGATCTGTAATAGTTGAAGTCACACTAAATGTTTTTGCGTTCCAGCTTGTATGCTTCAAAGCTTTATCAAGGAAATTGGCATTCTGATCATTAAATTGATTCTGCTCATAGTCTTCCAGCGCAAAGCTTCGAATGACCGGCATACCTTGTACTCGTTCGTGTAAGTGTCCTTGTACTTCAGCCAGCGCTTGGGATCGGTCCTTTGTTAAATCTCTCAAGCGTTTGTAGAAATATTTAATAGCAAATCCATAGAGCGGAAATAGAGCAATGGATACGATTGTTAAAGAGACATTTAATGTCAGCATAATAATAATTGCTATTACGATTGTGATCATATCAAGCCAAATGTTCATTAAACCTGTGATAACAAAATTCTTTGTTTGCTCGACGTCATGAATGACTCTTGAAATAATTTCGCCTGTCTTGGTCTTGGAATAAAACCGAAGACTTAGTCGTTGAATATGGTCAAAAAGCTTGCCTCGTACGTCATACAAAATAGTATTCCCTGTCCACTGTGCCAGGTACTGCCTTGCGTATTCTACCGGCGGTCGAATGATGAGAAATACGAATAGGGCTCCGCCCATGATCCATAATAGCTCTTCTACCTTCGCATCCTGGCTCATATCCCCATTAATGATATCGTCGATTACATATTTCGATAATAGCGGAATTAATAATGGAATTCCAAATTTCAAAATGCCAATTGCAATCGTTATGACAATTTTCCATTTATATGGCTTGACGAATTGAATATACCTTTTGATGCTTCCCATAGCTGTCACCTCTCTGACTTCTCGAGTTGTGCGTGTAAGTTATACCATACGTGAATGTGTTTTATCCCTTTTACATATTACCCTAAAAGTATAATTCATAAAGGGATACGCTCACACCTCTTATTTGAGAACATGAAAAAGCCTGTTGGATAAGTCAACAGGCTCTTACGTTAAATACGTTAAGTAACGTTCATACCATTGATCAATAAATTCAGGCGAAAAAGGCCCTTTTCTTTGTCGAATCCACCTTAACAAATGATGTACATTGTTCTTTAATATTTGGTCTAACACATGGGGATAATTCATTTCTAGCTGGTGCTGTTCATACTCGTCCTCATCCAGCAATATATATGTCATGTCTGGAAACACCTTTACGTCTAAATCGTAATCAATGTATTTCAATGCTTCATGATCATATACAAAAGGGGAGCTGATATTACAATAGTAATACACCCCATCATTGCGCAGCATACCGATTATGTTAAACCAATATTTAGAATGAAAATAACAAATAGCCGGCTCCCTCGTTATCCAAGTCCGCCCATCGCTTTCTGTTACTAACGTTTTATCATTTGCCCCTATCACAACATTTTGAGTTGCTTTCAAAATAGTTGTACTATCCCAGACTCGATGCAAGTGGCCATTATGTTTATAGCTATGAATTTGAATATGTTGACCTGGCTTCGGGACTGACATAGAAATTCTCCTTTTCTCCTTCACACACAACCATATTACTATAGCTTGTTTGGTTCTTCTTACAATTATAACGATTAACGGCGAGAAATGGAAATAATAAAAATAAGAGGAAGCGTTTAATATAAATTGATGGCTATATTACATTAGAAAAAGCACTCCAGAATAGGAGTGCTTTTCCAGGAAGTCGTATTGTTTTCGGGGGTTACGACTATCCGTTAATTGTTACTGTTGGTTTTTCTTTTGAGCAGATTGTTGGTTCTGCTGTTTCACGTGCTGCACGTCAGTTTTTTGTGGTTGCTGACCTTGTGCAAATTCAGCTCCGTACTGACCTTGACCTTGAGAAGATTGTTGATTCTGCTGCTTCACGTGGTCAACGTTAGTTCCAGAAGCTGTTTGGTTAGCTTGCTTTTGGTTCATTTGTTGTTTTTTAGCCATCATTAATCACCTCCGCAACCATTAGAATGTGCAAAATCCAAAAGCTTATCCGTAAAAATTAATTAGCATACTATTCATAATTAACCATAATTACCCATCTATTTTGTATAGAAAAAGGGAAGATAGCACAAGCTACAAGGAGCGTCGTAAACGCGAATGATTGGCATGTAGAGGAGGCGGTCTCTTTGTATGTTGGTAGAGATATGACAGAACTTACAATGACACAGAAGGACGATTGGAAAACGGATGAATTAGCTTATTTTCAGCATGCTTTAAGTCAAATTCTTCCTTATCTTAATAGTGAAGGTACAACCATTTTGAGAGAAATCAATGAGGAAATTAAACGCAGGGGCGGACTGGAGCATAAAGAAGCAACATGGACATCCGGCACGAAACCAACTTATGATTAAAAGGAGCTGGTCCCTCTGTAAAAGGACCAGCTTTTTACATATGTTTAAGAATTTTTTGATGAGAAACAGGGAATGGGTAATCATCTAGCGCTTCTTTTGTTACAAAATAGGCTGCATCGTTTATACAAGCGTCGCTTGATGTACATGCTTCTTGCACTTCCATATCCCAAATAATATGAGAAAATGTATGCTTAATATGATCAAGGGAAGCGCGCAGTTCGATTTCTATCCCATATTGGGCTTTAATCCATTCCGTTACTTGCTCTCTGTTTACTTCTTGAAGTGGTATCATAGGGAATTCCCATAGATTAGCGAGCAATCCTTTATCAGGGCGTTTTTGTATGAGTACTTCACCATCTTCATTTCGGATAAGCAGGGCCACATAAGGAATCGTCTTCTGCTTCTTGTTGGAAGTTTTTATCGGTAGTTCCTGTTCTTTTCCCTCCTCAAAGGCTCGGCAATGCTCTTGAACAGGACATAATAAGCAGGAAGGACTCTTTGGTGTACATACTAGGGCACCAAGCTCCATCAGCCCTTGATTAAAGGAAGATGGGTCCTCCTTGGAAATAAGTTCTCTAATGACCGCTTCAAATATTTTTCGTGCAGCAGGCTTTCCGATATCTTCTTCTATCATTAATACCCTTGATAGAACTCGCATGACATTTCCATCGACGGCAGGTGAGGGCGTATCATAGGCTATACTAAGGATAGCTCCTCTTGTATATGGTCCAACCCCTTTCAAGGCACCTAATTCCTTTTCATTATCCGGTACAATACCATCATAGTGCTCGACTACTTCTTTTACGGCGGAGTGAAGGTTTCTAGCTCGAGAATAATATCCGAGTCCCTCCCAAGCCTTTAACACCTTTTGTTCCTCAGCATCAGCAAGCGCCTGCGGGGTTGGGAATTGCTCCATGAAATGGTTAAAGTAAGGGATAACGGTATCGACCTTGGTTTGTTGCAACATTATCTCAGAAACCCATACCTTATAAGGATCCTGATCTTTTCGCCAAGGTAGTATTCTTTGCTCTGCTTTAAACCAATGGATTAAGTCTTTTTGGAAGGCAGCAGTATGAAATCCTTCAAGTATATTAGCAGCTTGTTTATTTTTCACAACGTTTCACCCTTCTGTTACAATTAAGTTAGTTAGATTCGACAAACGTCCCTCAAAGGAGGAAACCGAATAAATGGATACAGGTACCCATATCGCTATGGGCATTGCGCTTGGTGGTTTGGCTACATTAGACCCCGTAGTTCAAAATGATCCTACTTTGTTCAATGCAGTTCTAGCAGGAACGATTATCGGTTCGCAAGCTCCAGACTTAGATACGGTCTTAAAATTAAGAAACAACGCAGTATATATACGTAACCACCGTGGAATAACTCATTCCCTTCCGGCTGTGCTGCTATGGGGGATTGCTATTCCAGGTGTCATTTACGCCTTTGCTCCTGGCATTAATTTTTTCCATTTATGGCTTTGGACATTTCTAGCGGTTATTTTACATGTGTTTGTCGATATATTTAATGCGTACGGCACTCAGGCATATCGCCCATTTTCCAAGCGCTGGGTTGCTTATGGATTTATTAATACGTTCGATCCATATATTTTCCTATTACACATTATTGGCATTGTTGCGTGGTATATAGGCGCAGACCCTGGATATACGTTTTTAATTCTCTACTTCGTCATATCACTGTATTATGTTAAGCGATACTTTGACAAGCGGGAAATGGTGAGAAAAATACATGATTATTACAGTCACGTAGAAGAGGTAGTAACGTCCCCAACGATTCGCCACAATGTGTGGCGCTTGGCAATAACGACGAAAGATAAATACTATGTCGGGCGTTCCGTCAATGGACATATTGTTATTGTCGATGAGTTTGCTCGTAAGCCACTACCGGATATGCCTGTAATGAACAGAGCGATACAGGATGATAATATGGACGCTTTTCTATCCTTCTCCCCTGTCTATCGATGGGAAATTGATGAATATGACCATTATACAGAAGTCCGGCTCATTGACTTACGTTATCGCTCCAAGGGTCGCTATCCTTTCGTTGCTGTAGTGACATTGGATGATGACTTAAACATTTTGTCCTCTTATACTGGATGGATCTTCTCAGAGGAAAAGCTGCAAAAAAAGCTGGACCCTTTACCGACCTGAAAGAAATAATCAAAAAAGGAAATCCTGGCTGTTGAGCCAGGATTTTTTTCTGATTGAACTAGTGTAAATAATCTTGTTCCTCTTCAAATAAGTTCTGATATCGCGGGTTATTGGAAATAAACTCGTGGAGCTTTGGTCCATAGCTGTTAATCCATTGGGATACGATTCGTTCTGTCGTATCCTTCCCTTCATATTCTCGTCCTGCCTTCGCACGAGTAGCTTCAAAGTCTTCCCATAAATATTCTACCCAAATTCTCGCCTGCCTCATTGTAAGCTGGCTGTTTTTATCACATAATTGATGAGCTAAACGCTCGAAAATATCTTCCATGTCATTCACCTCTATTACTTCCAACAATCTGTTCCTTATTGTATCACATAGGAAAGTCTCTAGTGCACATACTATGCTTACACCAAATGGTGGTTTTAACAATGCATCCTGTGACAGGAGGGCACATCATGGCAAGAAACAAAACCGTTAACTTTCCAGAAAAGAAGCCTAATGGCGAGCCACAGGCAAAAGCTGAGTACGCATCAAAGCGTGCTAATGGTACCATAAACACCCGTCCTCAAGAAAGAATGCGTCATTCATCAAAACGCAATGATATCTAGGAGGTAGACGTATTATGGATCAGAAAACGGAAAAACGCGTAGACAAGCCCTTTTATAAAAATGCCTATAGCGATGTCTTTCAATCTCCTCGGGCTAACCCGAAGCATGCTGCCCATCAAGTGAATGGGGAAACCCAGCAAACCCAACGAGATATTGTCACTCAAAACCGCGTGAAATCACGCGCTTAACAGGCAGGATACCACACAGTGCTGTGGTATCCTCTTTGCATTTGGATAGTCTTGAGAGACAGTTACCTTTACTCTATGGAAATAAAAACTGTATCTTCCTATTTATCCCTGACAAAAGATCCTGCTGGCTGTGCTCTGCCTCAAATAAATACAGAACGAATTCGAAAGCTAAGACACTATATAACGTTTCTGCAGCTTGATTAGACGGATAGTCACTTGATACTTCTCCTTTTTCCTTTAAAACATTCAGAAAGGAAATAAAGTCATCCACGAAGAAGAAATCCAATTCTACAAACTGCTGAAGATAAGAAGGCTTTTCTTGCGCAAGGTTAAACATAATACTAAACATTTCAAGCAGTACTCCTTTTGGAAACTGCTCTAATCCTTCCAAGCGCTTTTCTACATAGAAGTACACCTTCTCCGCTACCGTATGAGTCGCATAATGACTAGTAATGGTATTCACCACATCAGAATCATCAAAATTAAAGGAGGCTGCCAGCACATCTACTAGCATATCTTCTTTAGAAGGATACGTCTCTGCTATGAACGTTGTAGCTACATCCGCTTTGTTAGCAATATGTTCTATCGTTGTATTCTCCACTCCTTGGGTCATAAATAATTCTGCTGCAGCGCTGAATACTGTTTGCTTTCGCTGTTCTTCATCCAATACGTTCCACTCCTCGCCTCTTCCATACTTATGTATCGACGTCGCACATACACATCTAATACTTATCATATATAGAAACGTTCTTATCGTCAAAAAAAGGCAGCACCTACAAGAGGTACTGCCCTTCACACGTATTACTCACCTAGCTCTTGGTTTTTCACAACGTCAATGATTGCTTTAAGAGCTTCATCTTCATCGCTTCCCTCTGCTGCGAATGTAACGTCAGCTCCTGAAGGAATTCCAAGGGACATGATGCCCATGATGGATTTTAGGTTAACGGATTTACCGTTATACTCTAAAGTTATATCAGATTTGTATTTGCCTGCTTCTTGAACAAGTACGGTAGCTGGACGAGCGTGTACACCGTCGTTTGCTGTGATTTTAACTGATTGTTGTGCCATGTAAATCTCTCCTATCCACTATTTAATGGTTATTATATCGGACTGACCACGGGATACAGTACCGCTTGATTGAACGTGCACTTCTTGTCCCTCCACCAGATTCGTAAATACGATTGGAGTTACAATAGAAGGTACCTTCTCTTTAACGGAGTCTATATCGACCTTCATCAGTGTTTGACCTTGCTTCACTTCATCGCCTTCTGCAACAAACGCTTCAAACCCTTCACCCTTCAGGCTTACGGTATCAATTCCAAAGTGAATTAGAATCTCCGTGCCGTCTTCGGCAACTAGACCAAGCGCGTGCTTTGTAGGAAATACATTTAGTACTTTTCCGTTTACAGGAGATACAATTTCTCCATCGGACGGTTGGATTGCAAAGCCATCCCCCATCATTTTACCAGAGAATACTTCATCTGGCACGTCTGAAATAGATAATATTTCACCTTCCAGCGGGCTTACAAATTCTAGTTCATCCGCTGCTGTTTTCGCAGGGGCCTCAGAATCTGATTCTTGGGGTGCGTCTGGTTTGCGGGGTACCTTGCCATCAATAATATCTTGAATCTGACCACGAATAGAATCAGAGGAAGGACCATAAATAGCTTGAATGTTGTTTCCAACCTCCATTACGCCAGAAGCGCCTTGTTTCTTCAATCTTTCTTTATCCACTTTTCCTTTGTCGTCAACAGAAACTCTTAGACGAGTAATACACGCATCTAGATACGTAATATTTTCTTGACCGCCTAGTGCTTCTAGAATTTCGTAAGGGCGATCGCCTACTTCTGCATCATCCTCAGGATCCGTTACATCATCTTCACGACCTGGGGTAGCCAGGTTGAATTTCTGAATGGCGAAACGGAAGCCAAAGTAGTAAATAACAGAAAAACAGAGTCCTACAATAATGACCAGCCACCAAGGGGTACGATTTTGCAATACACCGAAGAGCAAGAAGTCAATTAGACCACCAGAGAATGTCATCCCGATCTTAACATCTAGGATGTGCATTACCATGAAGGATAATCCTGCAAAAATCGTGTGTACGGCAAATAATAATGGTGCTACGAATAAGAATGAGAATTCTAAAGGCTCTGTAATCCCTGTTAGGAAGGATGTTAATGCTGCAGAACCCATAATACCAGCAACTACCTTCTTACGTTCTGGACGAGCTGTGTGATAAATAGCTAGTGCTGCTGCCGGAAGACCGAACATCATGAATGGAAATTTACCTGTCATAAAGGTACCTGCAGTAAATTCAACTCCATCCTTCAGCTGAGCGAAGAATATTTGCTGATCTCCACGAACAATGTTTCCAGCTTCTGTTGTATAAGAGCCAAATTCAAACCAGAATGGAGAATAGAAAATGTGGTGTAATCCAAACGGAATCAATGCTCGTTCAATAACACCAAAGATAAATGCCGCTAATGTTCTATTCTGCTCTAGCATGAAATGAGAAAAGCCATTTAAAACGTTCTGTACAGGAGGCCATGCAACGATCATCAAGACCCCAAGAATAAGAGCACTAAATGCGGTAACGATTGGAACGAACCGTTTACCTGCAAAGAACCCAAGGTACTGCGGTAATTCTATGTTAAAGAATCGTTTATATAGTATGGATGCGAGTATCCCGACGATAATACCTCCAAACACCCCGGTTTGTAAGGTCGGCACACCGAGGACCTCTGCATACGCCGGACTTTCTGCAGCCATTTCAGGAGTTACGGATTTCAATACTCCCATCGTTACATTCATTATGAAATATCCAATGATGGCGGCAAGACCAGCAACGCCATCCCCGTTTGATAAACCGATGGCAACACCTACAGCGAACAATAACGCCAGGTTAGCAAATACGATGTCACCAGAACTCGCCATCACTTCTGCTATCGTCTGAATCCATTCTGCTTTAAATGCAGGCACTCTTTCTAAGAAGGACTCTTCTTGGAAGGTCGTACCAAAAGCAAGCAGGATACCAGCTGCAGGAAGTAATGCTACGGGAAGCATTAAGGCTTTACCTACTTTTTGCAATGTACCAAAAGCTTGTTTAAACATAATATGTTCCTCCCTTTCATTATTCGAAGTTATTGGTGCAACCGTCTCCAAAAACCGCTTTCATTTTGACCAAAAAAAAGACATGAGCGAAAAAAGAATAACAAGGTACTTGTGGAAATAGATAGACTAATTCCAAGTACTTGCTTATCTTTCTTCACTCATGCCTGATCTAGTCAGTAACACGTAAAGAAATAAGTGCTAATTATTTAAATTTAAGATAGTAGACGTTGTAAATGAATAGTTAGATATACGGCTTCTGCGTCATCTACTGGTTTTTGAAGTGTGCGTTGCATCACTTTAATCAACTTCCAAGCTAAATTATAGCATACCGGATATTCCAATTTCAATAGGTTGTCTAATTTATTTCTTTCCCCAAGTGCTTCTCCTTTATGGGCTCTTTCTATCGCTCTCCTCAAGTGCTGGACGAGCCGGTGATAATCCACACTTTGCTTATCTAAATCAATAGATAGCTGACTTTCGACTAATGAGGTTAAATGCTGGATTAATTGTGAATCCTTATTGATTTCTGCTACCTTCTTGTCTGTAATGGCGCTATGAATATGAATTGCAATAAATCCAACCTCTCCGTCTGGCATAGCAAATCCTAAAGTTTCGTGAATCATTGAAACAACTTCTTTAGCTACTTCATACTCTTTCGGATAAAGAGACTGAATCTCTATTAGAAATGGATTCTTGAAATCAAGTCCATCATTTAGTCGTTTAATAGCAAACGCGATGTGGTCTGTTAGGGCTATATGAATATGTTCATTAAGCTTATTGTTCATCCGTTCCTCTATATGATCCATCACATCATTCATGAAGCCTACAAACTCTTCATTTATTTGGGGAAGCAGCTGCTTATATTTTTCTTGGGCGGATGCATCCTCTAACCGATACAATTTCTCTACGGAATCCAAATCCACCTCATATCCCTTCTTCTTACCAAATCCGATTCCCTTACCAATCAGAATAACCTCTTCTTGATTTTCTTGAACCGCTACTAACACGTTGTTATTTAAAACGCGTTCGACGATAATGTGATTGCCCATCTCCTCACTCCATTATCCAGAATATTCCCTTTACTTATTTCTTAGTGTATCTTTATTGTAATAAAACGCTTGCAAATTATAAAATATATTTATGTGTAAGCGCAAGACTATTACATCATTTCCAATAAAAGGTGGTACCTATGATAAAATTGCTCGTGTCCGATCTGGACGGTACATTACTAAATCACGAAAACAACATTCAACAGGAAGATATCGACGCTATTCAACAAGCTACCCGCCAAGGTATTGGCTTTGCCATTGCCACTGGCCGAATGGACCATGAGATTCAGTCTGTATTAGATATTCTTCACCAAACTGGTAATGGGCACCGCGTAAGTCAAAATGGTGCGTTTGTATATGATAAAGATGGTAAATTTATTCATGCCAATACGTTCCCTCATGAACACATCCAGGATATCTTTGCTGCTACTATCAGTGAAAAGACATTAACGAGTGTATCGACAGAAACTGATACTTATGTGCTGGAAGAGAATTGGGCTACTAGAGAAATGCAGAAGCGCATCTTTCACACGTTACTAATCGAACCAGCATTAAAAGAACAGCTCGGCAAAAGTATACACCCATCTAAAATATCTGTACACGGAAAAACAGAAGATTTACAATCCTTACAACAGATACTGGATGAGAGATTTGCAGATCACTTGGACAGCTTTATTTCCGATCCTTCCTGTCTTGACCTTATGCCTAAAAATATATGCAAAGGAGCAGCAGTGGAGCAGCTTATGTCCATTCTTAAAATTGAGCCGGACGAAATGGCTTGCTTTGGGGACTCTTTTAATGATGTTTCCATGTTTGAGCTAACAAAGCACAGCTATGCTATGGCCCAAGCACCTGATCAGGTAAAAGCACGAACAGAACATGTGGTTCCAAACGTAGCAGAAGCCATTACAGACTTGCGCAGCAAAGGATTATTATAAGGAAAAGTCTCTCTTAAAGACCAATGCAACTGTTGAATTGTTCCATATAAAGCTTAAAGAAAAAGCAAGCAGCATTATTAGACGCTGCTTGCCTTTTCTACCCTTTTATCTTCTTACCTAACATAGAAATAGGTAAGGCTTCGTACGCTTCGTCACCCTGTACCTCTAAGTATTCGCCGTGTTGAATTCTTGTTCCCCAGGCAAAAATACCGTTCATGTAAGTTATTTCGAATAAAATACCAGGGTCCCCTTCTATCTCATACACTTCTCCTGCTTTGAAATCCTTCGTATTTAACATATATGATTTAGCCATTTGTATTTTACGCATATATACAGCGTATTCATTAACGATTCCCATTTGTTCTGCCTTCCGAGCCTTTTCAGTTAACTCTGCTATCATTTCTCGTAGCTCTTCTACTGTCATGTCACTATATCTTTTTTCCACTGGCAACACTCCTTTGATTTACATTTTAACAAGCTTTGTACACAATAGAAATATCGAAAACTGCAGCAGACAATAAGGAAGGGGTTCGATGAACATGAAATATGCAGGAATAACAGGAGCAGGTACTGGGCTTGGTGCAGAGCTAGCCAAAACATATGCAAAGGACGGTTATTACGTCTATCTAATCGGGAGAACAGAAGATAGGCTGATGTTAGTACAAAGGGAAATTGAAGAAAAAGGTGGAAGTGCTGAAGTAGTTATTTGCGACATTACAGAACCGATTTCTGTTAATGAAAGTATAGAGCAGTTGAAGCAGCTAGATGTATTTATCAATAATGCAGGTATTGGGATATTCGGACCTGTTACGGAAATGGACAGTCCTGACGTGACGCAAATCCTCAATACGAATATCAAGGGCACCATTTATATGACGCAGGCTGTAATCCCTCTTGTTGAAAAGCAAGGTGGCAGAATCCTCAACATTATCTCCACCGCTGGTTTACGAGGTAAGGTAAATGAATCTGTCTATTGTGCGAGTAAATTTGCTCAAAGAGGGTTTACCGAAAGTCTTCAAAAGGAGTATGATGACTCGAAGGTTTCCTTTACAGCAGTCTATATGGGGGGGATGAATACACCATTCTGGGAAAACAGCGATCACGTCAGCGATCCTTCGCGTTTGAAGAACCCTTCGATAGTAGCCGAGGAAATTAAAGCACAGGATGATGGCAGAGCCGAAATTCATATTGAAAAATAAGAAGAAGGACGGCGATCCGCCGTCCTTCTCCCCTTGCCTACAAGTGATGTTTATATAGAAGGATTCTTCAATAGGTTCGAAGCTACAAAGCGATTGTCTATGAGCCTATTAAACTCTATTGCACTTAATGCTCCACATACTCCTCTATAAATCGATCAATGTATTCAAATGGGAAACCTTTTCGATAAAGAGCCCCTTTTACCTTATGCCGTAGTTCGTATCCTTCTGCTTTAGAGGCATACTTCCGTAATGCCTTCTCTCCTTGAACAACCACTGCTTCCCACTCTGCATCTTCATCTTTTTCATCTGCTATACTCGAAATGGCCTCTTGTATAGCATCATTCGTGTACCCTTTCTGCATAAGCGTCTGCTTCATTTTTTGTATTTGTTCTTTAAAGGACTTCTTGCCATCCTGCTTTAGCCTTTTTTGAACAAATTTCGTCGTTTTTTCTATTTGATCCTCGAATGTATAATGCTCGAGAGCATCAAGAATCCCATTTTCCGTTATTCCTTTTTCATACAGCTCTTTCTTAACAAGCATTGGTCCTTTACTAGAGGTTAATACTCTTGTTCGCACAAGGGCTTTAGCAAACTCCTCATCGTTCAAATATCCTTCTTCCTTAAGACGTCCCACAACATATTCTATCTTCTCTTCATCTACTTCCTTGTCCGATAAATAGGTACGCATTTCCTTGTCTGAACGCATACGGTAGCTTAAATAGTTCACTGCAAGGGAATACGCTTTATGAAAGTCGTCTTTCTCTACAAGCGTCTTAATCGTTTCTTCGTCTAATTCCATACCCTTATGGAGCATATATTGAATGAGAAGCTCTTCGTCTACGCTAAAAGCATATGCTTCCCCATCGCCGCGATCAAGGAAAACATTGTATCTATTCTTGTTCCGTTTTTGGGTTGTAATACGGGTTAATTTAGCCACGTCCATTCACCTCACCTTCTATTGTAGCATGGAAAAAATAGAAACGGTTAACGATAGAATATCGCTTTTTAGGACGAACTAATATAAACTAAAATTACCATATCATGTAGGAGGTTTTCCGATGAGGATTGCCATTACGGGTGGCACAGGTTTTGTCGGAACGCGCTTAACGAGACAGCTCGTTTCCGAGGGAAATGAAGTCTATGTGTTAACAAGAAATCCAGATAAGCACTATAATACAGACAAAGTAACGTATGTTGGATGGCTCAAGGAAGAATTTAAGCCCTCTTTGCAGCTGCCAGCACTTGATGCTATCGTCAATCTCGCTGGAGAAAACTTAAACAGTGGTCGGTGGACCTCTGAAAAGAAAGCTCAGATCCTCAACAGCAGGGTCGAGGCGACCGAATCCGTTCTTGACCTTATTAAAGAGATGGAGCATACACCAGATGTTTTAGTCAATGCATCAGCTGTTGGCTATTACGGAACGTCTAGAACAGAGTCCTTTACGGAAAAGACTACAACACCTGGAGACGATTTTCTTGCCGAGGTCGTAAGGAAATGGGAATCTACCGCTGAGAAAGCCACGGAATATGGTGTTAGGACCGTGTACTTACGCTTTGGAGTTATCCTCGGTGAAGAGGGTGCCCTGCCGAAAATGGTCATTCCATATAAAATGATGGCTGGAGGCCCTGTTGGAAATGGGGAGCAATGGATGTCTTGGATTCATGTGGAGGACATTATTGGTCTTATTGACTTCTCCCTCAAAAACAAAGAAGCCAGCGGCCCACTCAATGCCACTGCTCCTAACCCAAAACGTAATAAGGATCTTGGAAAAACCATTGCCAAAGTGTTAGATAAGCCTCACTGGCTGCCCGCTCCTTCTCCTGCTCTTAAGATTGTCCTCGGGGAGATGAGTATGCTGCTGTTACAAGGACAATATGTATATCCACAAAAACCACTAGATTTGGGATATCGCTTTCACTACCCTGAACTAGAACCAGCTTTGCGTAATATTTTACTAAAATAAATATCCCAACATAAATAAGAACAACAAGGCCAGGAAGGGTATCTTTCTGGCTTTTTATAGAAAGGACCTATTTACCATTATGCAAACGGTTATTACCAATGTCACAATACATCCCATTACCTCCCCACCTATTGAGAATGGTGAGGTAAGTATTATAGAAGGAAAAATTAAGCAATTTGGCAAGAAAGTTTCTATTACTTCAGAGGCGTCTATTATCGATGGGCAAAGGCAAATGCTTTTTCCAGGCTTTATTGATGTACATACCCACCTTGGTTTATACGATGAAGGGACAGGCTGGGCTGGAAATGATGCCAACGAAACGATAGAGGCTCTCACCCCTCACATCCGGGCTTTTGACAGCCTCCATCCACTAGACGTAGGCTTTCTTGATGCTAGACAACACGGTATTACTGCCGTTCACATTATGCCAGGTAGCCAAAACGTTATTGGCGGTACGACGGCCGTTATTAAAACTGCCGGTAAAAGCGTAACAGAGATGTTAATGAAGGAAACGGCTGGGTTAAAAATTGCCTTAGGGGAAAATCCAAAACGGATACACTCCCAATCTCGAAATGACTCCATTACTCGTATGGGTATCATGGGTATGCTTCGTGAAACCTTTATTCGGGCTCAGTGGTGCGATCATCCGGAAGACCCTCGTACTGCACCTATTATGAAGGCTTTGGAAGGGAAAATTCCAGTACGCATTCATGCTCACCGCTCTGATGATATTCTAAGTGCCGTTAGGTTCGCAGACGAATTCCAATTAGATCTTCGTATTGAGCATTGTACGGAAGGTCATCTAGTTGCGGATCAGCTTACCGGTAGAGACTTACAAGTATCTGTCGGACCTACCCTTACTCGGAAATCTAAAATTGAAGTGAAAAATAAGACATGGGAAACGTATCATATACTGACGGATCACGGCATCGACGTATCTATTACGACAGACCATCCATACACTCCAATACAATACTTAAATGTATGTGCTGCCTTAGCCTCAAGGGAAGGACTATCTATAGAGAAAGCATTAGAAGGTATTACGATATTACCTGCTAGAAATTTAGGGGTGGCGGATCGGATTGGAAGTATTGAACAAGGAAAAGATGCCGATTTAGTGTTATGGAGCCACCATCCCTTCCACTTTCACACCAAGCCTACTTGGACAATGATTGATGGCAATATTGTGAACAAATTAAAGAAATAATATAATTCCATATCTTACTTCCAATCACCTCACTTTACCCACTGGGGTATATTTGTTATAGTAAGCATGTAGTCACATCCCCCTCGTAGTTAAAGGGGAATGATAAACCATTATTATTATTATGAATAAGTGAGGGATAACACATGTTACTAAAATATTTTTATGATGAAAGACTGGCGCAAGCTTCTTATATGGTAGGCTGTCAGGCAACTGGTGAAGCATTAGTAGTTGACCCTTCTAGAGATATTCAAGCATATTTAGATACAGCACAAAAAGAAGGATTGACCATTCGTTATGTAGCGGAAACACACATTCACGCTGATTTCGTTTCAGGCGCTAAGGAATTAGCCAGCCAAACTGGGGCTACTGCAGTTCTTTCCGGAGAAGGCGGCGAAGACTGGAGCTATCAATTCCTAGATCAGATAAACCACAAGCTTGTTCACGATGGAGATCAATTCAAGGTTGGTAATGTGACAATAGAAGTGATGCACACGCCTGGTCATACGCCTGAATCCATCTCCTTTAAGCTATTTGATAGAGACCAAGACACCCCAATGGGCATCTTTACTGGCGATTTTGTTTTCGTAGGCGATGTTGGTCGTCCAGACCTGCTAGAAAAAGCTGCCGGCATGGAAAACACCTCTGAAGTGGGTGCACGACAAATGTTCGCTTCTCTTCAAACGATCAAAGAACTGCCAGAGCATATGCAGGTATGGCCTGGTCATGGAGCAGGCAGTGCTTGCGGTAAAGCACTAGGTGCCATTCCTTCCAGTACTGTTGGTTATGAAAAAGCGACAAACTGGGCGCTTCGTCACACTAATGAAGAAGCATTCGTAGAGGATTTAATCGCTGAACAGCCAGAGCCTCCTAAATATTTTGCTGTCATGAAGAAAGTAAATAAGGAAGGCCCGGCACTACTATCTGAGCTTGGGGAACCAGTCAAAATGGAACCGTCTAAAGAAGAGCTTGAGAGTAAACTGGAAGAAGGTATGCAAGTAATTGACACCCGCTTCCCAGCCCAATTTGCAGAAGCACACATTCCTGGCACGTATAATATTCCTGGTAACCAATCCTTTGCCAATTGGGCAGGCTGGTTAGTTGATTATGATAAACCCGTCTACCTTATCGCAAGTGACGAGGCAATCACTAGCTTGACTAAAGCCTTACGTTCTATCGGTGTTGATTATGTTAAGGGTTATATGCCTCTTGATGTCATTTCAACACTTAGCGCTCAAGGTATGGAGATGGAATCCTATAAGGTGACTACACCGACCGAGATCGCTGATAACATTGCAAATAAGGAAGTAAATCTTCTAGATGTTCGTAACCAAGGTGAATGGGATAGCGGACACATTCCACAAGCGAAGCATATTATGCTCGGTTATTTAGAGGAACGTATTAATGAAGTTCCAACAGATAAGCCGGTCGTTCTTCAATGTCAATCAGGCGGACGCTCCGCTATGGCTACAAGCATTCTACAGGCTAATGGCATTAAGGATGTTATTAACATGCAAGGCGGCTTTGGTTCCTGGAGCAAGCAAGAACTTCCACAAACGAAATAAAAGAGAAACCTATGACAGTCATCCTTTTCACAAGGGTGACTGTTTTTTTATATGCTAATGGATTTTTCTACCATCAACAAAGTCTCCCCCTAACAAAACCTTGATATATCAACACTTTAGAGTACTACCCAAAAAAAGAGTAAATATTTCAGCATATAAATGTTTGAATTCAAAATAATAAGGTTATATAACTAACATGTACAGGTTATGTTTAACTTTTGTACAAAACAATTAAAGGGAGTGTTCAATTGTGAGAAAATTTTTCTCCATGGTTCTAACAGTAATTCTAGCTCTAGGCGCAACAGCAGGTACAGTATCCGCAGATCATCACGCAGAAGACAAAGCAATGGTCCGAGTATTGCATGCTTCCCCAGATGCTCCAGCAGTTGATGTGTATGTTGATGGTAATGCGGTAGTGGAAGGAGCAGAATTCAAAGCTTCTACTGACTACTTAAAACTTGGCTCAGGTGAACATAATGTAGAGATTTACGCGGCAGGTACTAAAGGAGAGCAAGATCCGGTAATCTCTCAATCTCTTACAGTTGAAGCAGGGATGGCTTACACTGTTGCAGCTATTAACAAACTGGACAATCTCGAATTAAAAGTTGTACAGGATTCTATGAGTGTAACAGAAGGCATGACGAAGGTACGCGTTGGTCACCTTTCTCCAGACGCTCCTACTGTTAATGTTGGTCTAATGGACGGTAAAGACCTTTTCTCTGGTGCATCTTTCCCGATGGTGACAGATTACAAAGAACTAGAACCGAGCACCTATGACTTAGAAATTCGTACAGAAGATGGTACCCAAGTGTTAGACCTTTCTGGTACAACGCTTGAAAAAAATACAGTCTATAGCGTATTCGCTGTCAACACAGCAGATAATTTAGAGGTACTCGTTCTAAAGGATTACACGTTGATGCCTGATTCTATGCCACAAACAGGTATGGGTGGTACTGCACAAGATTCTTCTTCTGTACTTCCAATTGCAGCTAGTGTTGCACTACTAGGTGCAGGAGCAATGATCCTTTATCGCCGCCGTGCTCAAGAACAGTAAGGGTATAATACGGCTGTGTATTGTGGCATGCAGCGTTCTTATCCTTTCCGCATGTCAGAGTACCCCCCTTGTATCTACTCAAGCAGAGGAAGGTACAGGAGGCAAAATTTTATCTCAAAAGGAAACACCCACCACACTATCTGAAAAACAGGTTGACGCTGCTTCCAAGCAGCAGCCGGATGCAAATGCACAAAAACCACCAGAACAGACAGTAAAACCTAAGGGGATTACTCCAGCAAAGGTAAAGATTCCCGCAATTAATGTTGATGCTAACATTACTCCACAAGGGTTAAACGAAGAAAACGATATGGAAGTTCCTTCAAATGGTGATGAGGTGGGCTGGTTTGAACCAGGCACCAAGCCAGGGAATACAGGTAATGCTATACTAGCAGGTCATGTAGATGATAAAGAAGGTCCAGCAGTATTCTTTGATTTAAAAGAGCTCAAGGCTGGTGACAAGATTTACGTTACCGATGAAAACGGTAAACAGGTAACATTTGAAGTAGACAAGGTAGTTGCCTATGACAAAAACAACGCACCATTACGCCAGATTTTCGGACCGAGCGAAGAGCAAAACTTAAATTTATTAACATGCACTGGTACCTTTGACCACTCTATTCAAGACCATGAGGAACGGCTCGTTGTGTACACATCACTATTACCCAACTAACCCACTCACAAAGCTGAAGCCTCAGGGCTTCAGCTTGCTTTTATGCTACAGAAAAATTATTGATAAATTATTTAGAAATCCACGAAAAAACCATTCCCATTTCATATCTCATCGAGTATGATAAGAGTATGAAGTTATGATGCGAAATCATATATATAATACCTATTTTCCTAGGGAAGGCAAATGGTGAGCCACCAGTAAAGCTGGTTCTAGTGGGTTCGATTCCCACCCCGGATTTTTGTGAGCAACATATAAAAATTCGAGGGTGGAGTTACCTGCTAACTTCCTGGGGAAATTCTGCCCTCTTGCAAATCAGGAGGGATTTTTTTATGTTAAAAAAACGTGATTTACATGAATCGCCGCAGCTATTTGAGTTAATGGTTCACCCAGACGTCTTTCCTTATGTCCGTCACAAGGCTCATTCCAGTGATGAGCATTACTTCTTAACTAAGCAAACGATGGAAGCGGAAGAACAAGGAGAATTAATATCTCGTACTATTCTTGATGAATGGAACCAGCCTATCGGAACCATTAATTTATTTGATGTGCAAGACAATTATGGCTTTTTAGCAACGTGGCTTGGAAAAGACTATCATGGCAAAGGATACAATCAATTAGCAAAAGAGGCTTTCTTTGAGGAGCTCTTTTTTCAATACGATATTCATGTTGTCTTCATGAAAATTCGAAGAACAAATATCCGTTCTCAAAAAGCTGCTGAGAAGATGCCTTTTTGCCAACTAAGCGATGAGATTTATCCAGAAGTTCTGGAATGGATTAATAAAGAACAGGATGTATTTCATCTATACGCCGTAACAAAGGATCAGTATTTATTTCATTACTACCGTACAGAGGAAGACGAACAAGCTCAAGAAGCTTGAAATAACCAAAGGGGATTGTCCCTGATGGAACTCGTTAAACAGAGTCCATGAGGAACAGTCCCCTTTTTGTATAGCTCCTGTCCCAATTGACTATACTTTTAATACCAAGTCATGAAGGAGGCTACACATATGAAATCAAAAGCGAAAGCAGCAAAGGAAAGCAAACGAAGCTTCACAAAGGCCCAAGAAGTCATGTACATGCAAGAATTTAAAAGAGCCAATCGAATAGCGGAGCACTCCTCTAAGAAATAACCACCTGTTGAAGATATTTATCCACAACGTTGTGCACAATGTGCATAACCATCTATTTTCCTTTAATACGAATGTGTGACCATGTGTACAGTTTGTTGTGGATAAGTTTGTGAATAATTGTGGATAATGTGAATAAACTTAATAAAACCAATGTATAAACCATTTCTATTGTGGATATCACTGTTAACAAGAGATTATTTTCTTTCTCCCATCTCAGATGGGCACCGATTCCTCCCCTTTTCGTGCTGTGAAAGAAAATAATCCAGCCGCGCGACTGCTTTTGCAGTCGCTTTTTTTTATTTCATAACTGCATCATAAGATTGTACATTTATCAATCTTTTAGTCTATGATAGTTGTTTAGAGATATTAGTTGTAAAGGTCGAGAAAGTAAAATGGTTTGATAAAATTTACTAAGTGAAAAGAAGTTCGTTAAAGTGGGTAAACGTATGATACGATTAGGTTATTATTTTCCAAAGTAAACATTACTTCGAGCATATATCGTGGAGGCTGCATTGGGAATGCAGTTTGCCGATATTATTTTATGATAAGGCTCTGTTAAAGACCAATGCTGGTGTTAGGCTGTTCCATTGATGTAACTATATAAAGATTGATCCCTTCCTCTGGCGTTGAATGATTGGAAATACAAAGGAGGACTATAATGGTTGACATAAGCCCCATATTACATATAATTGTACTTTTCTCTTTCTCCATTCTCTTGGGAATGCTAGTCAGACTTTACTATCCCAAAATTCGAAAACGAATGGTATTTTTCATTAATGCAGGATTTTTGATTATATATTCTTTCCTGTACCCTATGCTTTTTGCTGGGTTTTATTTCTTTTTCCCTATATCCTTTGCTTCCACCTACCTTGGACTTTCTATAAGTAAAGGAATTCACACTCTCATTATACGAGGAGAGCGACGACGTACAGTACGGTAAAAGCATGTAGTTTCTGAACAAGAGTAACCAAAGGGAATGATGGAGATAAACTAGATGATTCAACTCTTCGACAAGCAGATGCATTAGCTTCATACAGACATTCGTCCTCATCTATTCTATTAAAAATCCTCTTTAGCCCTATACTCTTGTCCACACGTAATAGAGTTAATTACATATAGTATAGTACGATCGGTATTCGTATCGATCGCCACACACTGGAAAGGGATTTCTCCCCGTTTGATAATCTCTCCGTCTTGTCCTTTCCAAATTTATATCCTTCCTTTACCTGGAGCAAAGGTATCCAATCCCTGCCTTTGCTCCTTTTTCTTTTACCCACCCATCTATACATAACGAAAGAAAGCAGCGAAACAAGTTACCTTTCATGCATTTGTTTCATAGGATAGAGTACACAAGCGCCTATCCGCCTTTTGATTTGTTTCCATTGATGAGGCATGGAAAGGATGGAAGCGATGGATCAGGAGAAGATGCTTGAAATTATGCGTGATGCGTATAACAGAAGTACAGAAGAAGAAAACATGACTAGTGAGAAGATGATAAATGAATTGATTAACCGGTTAAAGCCGATGGTACAGGACAATAAAGAAGCAAACTAGTATCTTTTTTCTGGATTTCGGGCCATCTATAGCTTGGATGAAGAGCTAAAGGGGTGGCTTTTTGTTTTGTAACTTATTCATGAAGGAGTGACACAGAGTGACTCACCCTGACTATTCGATTATCTTTCCTGTGAAGAACGAAGGTGAAAACGTTAAAAAAACGCTCGACTCCTTATTCCGAGTTAAGACGAATACAACCTTTGAGGTTATTATTGTTGATGACCAGTCAGATGATGATTGCTGTGCTTTTCTTGCTGCCTACCCCTCCGCTTCTAATGTAAAAGTAATACGAACGGAAGGAGTCGGCTCTTCTGCTGCACGGAATGTAGGGGCTGAGGCAGCTGCGGGAGAATATTTTGTATTTTGTGATGCACATCTTACCTTTGAGGATTGGTGGCTGGATCGATTAGCTCAGCCAGTGCTGATGGAGAAAACAGATGTGATCTGCCCAGCTATTTCCTCTATGGAGCATCCACATTCGGTAGGCTATGGGCAATTCCTGCAGCCAAACATGCAAATAGGCTGGTACTCCAAAACCTCTGGATTGAAGGAGGTTGCCATTGTCCCGGGCGCTTGCTTTTTACTTCATCGGGAGGTGTTCTATGAAGTAGGTGGTTTCGAGAAAGGGTTTCGTCGCTGGGGGCATGAGGATGTTGAGCTGTCTATTAAGCTATGGTTATTCGGTTATCGCTGCCACGTGCTCCCAACCGTAACCATTGCACACCTATTCCGCCAGCATCATCCATACACCGTACAGCCCGAGCATATCTCCTACAATTTACTACGAATGGCTTACTCCCACTTCAACACCCTTCGAATTAACAAATGCAGAAAGATGATACCATCAGATATGGCAAAATCGATAGAGGCAGATGTGTTACGTAATTTAGGAAGACAGCGTCTGGAATACTTGGAGAGACGCGTGTTTGACGATAATTGGTATTTCCGTAAATTCAACCTGCAATTCTAGGCTCTACTTCACCTCACCATTCAGCAACAAACCAATAATCCAAGTCTTACATTTAAGAGCACCATATAGAAATACAACAAGCATGAACATGAATAAAAAAACGTAAGGGGGTAGGAATCTTCTACCCTCTTACGTTTGTATTATTTTAATTGGCTGGACCTTCGAAGGAGTGACTTGAAAGCAACGAACTACTGGTTCTCTTCCCTGAAGGGAGACAATAAAGTAAGCAACCGTAGGGTAGCCATTGTGACGTTGATCTTCTTTAGAAGGATACGGCAGCGCGGTAGGATGGGAATGGTAAATACCCGTTAATGCTTCTCCCCTCTCCTTCATTTGAGCCATAGCCTTTTCAATCGCTTCGTCAGAAATAGCAAAGGAATAAGGACTTTTCTCAACATTTATCATAGGCCAGATAGTTTCACATCTTCCCCCTTTTCCTGATAAGAGACCACATGCTTCAAACGGTCGATCCTTCATACAATGAGAGGTCATTTGTCTAACCACCTCTGACTCGATGAGTATCACTTTTGAGGAGATGGTCCTTTTATGATGCTTAAGCTGATCTGGGCGTTTTCTCTCGTTTCTTCCTCAATGATCTTTGCTTTCTTTGCTTCGCACGATACATCCTATTCAATTCTTTACCTGTCACTTTTTATTATCTCCTTTGCCGCCATGAGAGTAGCGATAAGGGTTAAATACTGTAGTCTGCTGGGAAGTTGGAC
Source organism: Pontibacillus salicampi (assembly GCF_042434395.1). NCBI lineage: Bacteria > Bacillati > Bacillota > Bacilli > Caryophanales > Bacillaceae > Pontibacillus > Pontibacillus salicampi. Next base: position 33,660 of record NZ_JBHLTP010000001.1, read on the forward strand.
TTTTAGGGTATTGTAATGTTTTTAATTCCTCGAAATTCAATTCTCGCCCCTTAGAAGAACCATAGAAATCTTTATCGTTCTTTTTTTGCTTTAGCTCCCCAATTTTTTGCTTCAATGAATCTATCTTGCGGTTATCCTCTTTCTTAGTAGCTTCATACCGCTTGATATGGTTTTGCAGACGCTGTAGCTCCCCTTCTGCTCTCCCCTCTTTAGCTTGATGCATCCTAAGCTCTTGCTCTAATTCTGTTATTTTTTCCTGGAATGCTTCGGATTGCTCTTCCTTAGCAGCTAATTCCTCTTGTAATTGCTCATTGGTCTCCTGGCTATTCTTCAGCTCTAATTGATATTGCTGGAGTTGCTCCTGATAATGCTTTTCCGTATCCTCTAAGGTATCTTCTGTTTGTTGGAGTGCTTTTAATTGCTCTGTCATTTCTTCCATTTCCTGATGGTATTGCTCTTCCTTTTGCTGATATACATTCAGCATTTCCGATAACTCTTCGACATGCTTTTGGAAATTCTCCTGCTCTGCTAATGAAGCAGTGGTCTTTGATTGATTCCACTCCTCCATTGTTTCTTTATACTCCATGAGATGTTTTTCTAAGCTCTGAATGGTTTCCTCGATTCGATCTATCTTCTTTTGGTATTCTTCCTGCTGTTCACTCTTCCAGATGTTCCACATGTACGTTTCCCTCCCGGTTTGACTGTTCTTTAATACATCTATCTGTTCTTTCAATTCCGCTAGGCTGCGAACGTCCTTCTCTACACAATCTATGTCCGGCAGTAGCGAAGGTGACGTCCTATGCTTCATAAGCATAATATTTTGTTCTACTAGCCACTGTTGAAAGCGTCTGCTCTCCTCTATAAATGATTGACTGCGCTCCCACCATGCATCAAGACCTTTCAATACTTTGCGGGAACGATGGAATGGGGGAACCAATAATATCTTTGCTTTTACGTTTGGAACAGGGATGCTCTTTTGGTTATATGCATTGTATAATTGCTCATAAGCTATTTCTGCTTTGCGTATGGATTGTTGCAAGAATGTGAATTGCTTTTCTTTCTGGTTCAGCTGTTTTTCTAAACGATGAATGGCCCGTTGCTTTTGATGCTGCAGTACGCTGTACTGTCGCTGGTTCCGTTCTAATGTTTGCTGTAGCTGGACAATAGTACGCTCTTTCTGCTTTAGTTTTCCCTCAAGAGATGCTTCCTTTTCTTTATAAGTGCCCATCGCGCTCAATATACGCTGTTCGAGTTCATTTACATGCTGTCTCTCGGCATACTGCTTCCATTTGATTGGGAGTATTTTCACTTGCTGATTGTATGTGTACCAATCTATTTGATAATCATCAAATTTTGATTTCACCTGGTCCAGCATTCTTTTATATTCTGCCAGAGTTTCTTCCTGTTGAACTACGCGTTGAAAGAGAGAGAGTTCTTCTTTCCTCTGTGGAGCATTCGCTTCCCGCTTCCTCCCCATGCTTCTCTCCCCCCTTTCTACATAGCTTCTCCTTCTATATATATGCGGGAATAGCCCATAGTGTGATGATTACATAGGATTTAGTCATTATATTTATATCTACTCTTCACAAGAGACTGTTGCTCCCGAAATCTTCGCTCGCATATAGATAGAAATAATGCATTTATGTAAGGGTCTATTATGATAGGACAATCCATTTAATGGGGAGATAGTGGAAGACTTGCTTTCGAGATGGTTTTCAGGGATGGGTCCTATCCGTTTATCAGGGAAAGGTATGGCCTGGAAAACGCTCGCTTTCCTGCTGATGAATGGCCAAGCCTCCTCGAAAAATGATGGAGTAAACTCCACCATTTTTCTGTGGGGTCTTGGCTCATCCATTTTTCAGCGGGAGTCTCCCATTTTCCAGGCCATACCTTTGCCGTAATAGGAGAACGGACCCACCGTTTTCGCAATCAACTTATTGTATAAGAGGAATATTACCGTATTTATACAAAAAGAAATTGTTTCCTATCAATGGTTACGTGTTATCTTTCATCACTTGGCTTGGTTCAAGAAATAGTTTTTTCAGCATATTGTTTAACACTATATAAAGATGGAGCATTTCCTTTGGCGTTGAGTGGTCGAAAATAGCGTAGACTCCCGCGGAAATACGGATGTGCTGAGACAGCGTCTTTTGCTGTCCGAGGAGGCTCAGCCGCAAGTAAGGAAGTTCACCTAAAAGCGCTACATCCTTTAGCAACGGTGAACGACCCCAAGTCGTGTGGGGCCGCAGGAAAGCGGGGCTATTTCCGACCACTCAACTCGCCTTTCAGCAAGGGACCACCCTTATCTCGACTTCAAGTCTTCCATATGGGCGCTTTACAGAAATTAAACAACAAGCAATACCAAAACCTTATGTAAAAAAAGAGGAAGATAATCTCCCTCTTTTAGCATTACATATCGTCATCTAGTAGATCTTGGAAAGTGTCACACTCTTCAAAACGAGTAAGAGCTGTTACAAGTCCACTATCAAATACAATTTCTCCAGCAGTGTTTCGAAGAATGATTTGGAATGTTGAGTTTGTATTATCGATGATTAGCTGATAGCCTACAAGCTCAGTGCCATTGTTGAAGATTTGAGTACCTTCACCAAACGCAGTAAGTGTTTCAGTGGCTTCATCACAACGTACTGTGTTAACAGAAGATGGCTCGAATGTAAATCGGAAATCGAATGGTGATGGAGTCGGTCCTACTGTTCCTGTCGGAGTTGGTCCTGGAAGGTCTGGATCCTCCATGAATGAGTAGGTGAAGAATGTGTCTCCAATAGAGCACTCTTGACATACTTCTGCCTCAAGGTCAGATGTACCAGGTAGCATTATACCGCCGCCTACCATTGCAGTTGTGTCAGCATTACGTGCTAAAGCAGTTGCTTGACATTCACAGTTAGCAGGTGGGAAGATATCCGGGCACTGCTCTGGGAATTCGAACACGCTTAGATCACATTTGATAATGTCTCTTGGCTTTTTGATGTTGTTTGGGCGCGGGAAGCAGAATTTAGCTAGAACTTCAAGCTTTACTGGGAATTCCACTTGTACGTCTTTACAAAGTACGACTCTTACAGGAATCATTGGACCGAATGGGTCTGGACCCATTAACACGCCATCTGTTCTACAGATAACCTGAGTCGCTTTTGCATTGATGTTATCCGCAGTTATACCTACTGGTACACAAAGCATGATTTCGTCAGTGAACTGAGTTGTTACTGTGAAAGTACATGCAACATTACCGTTAATGAGAATAGTAACCTCCACTGGCACGGTCCATACTAAACGAACTAGACCTGGGTTTCCGTTCTCAATAATAGTTGCCGTTACATTGACGTCTTCTGGGTCTGAAGGTGTACATTCCGTCGTTACTGTTTCTCCTGCAGCTAGTGCTTCACTTACCGCCAGACGACATGCTTCATCTGGAATAAAGTTCTTATTCTCGTAGTCGTTGGCAAAGAATACCCAATCATACACTTTGTCAACAAGAATACATTCTGGTGCTAAATCGTTTGGATCGATTGGTGGTGGTGTTGGTGTTGGAGTCTGGGACCCCCTTATTGATTTACGCTTTTTCACGTATATCCTTCCTTTCTATCGTGTTTAAAATTACACTATATCCTATGGAGAGGGCTCCCAATTGGTACAATAAAACAGCCCAATTTTTGTAAAATAAAAAGCCTATTTCATTTACACTTCATTTTCAGCCTGTGTTTTTCATATGAATAGACATAGATCCTTTACGCAAATTAGGAGGCACTAACGTGACTATTTCTGTTCATTATCAAGACACCTTTATCGGTAAGTTGAACGAATCTTCCCTTATTTTATTTAGATTATTTTGTATGGAAAAAGGGTATCGCTTGGATTGGCATAGCGGAGAAAAACGTATTCACATAGAACCTCCTCTCGACAGTTATAAGGTCCAATTAGATTTTGACGAGACTGAAGATGCATTTGGGAAGGCTGTTGCCTCTTCTATAAAACAATATGTACGCGAAGCCGGTCTTGTCATAGACCATAATCGTTCCAGCCTTACTCCAGCTAATTTTCACATTACATTGGAGCCAATCAAGCAAACCACCTATATGAAGCGACCAAATTTATTTATCATGCACAACGGTAGTACTCAGATGATGCAATTCATTCAGCATCTAAAAGAACAGTTTAATCTTTTCCAGCTCACGCATAGCTTTATTAAACAATCCTCCAGTTCGACTACACCACCTTCACTCATAGTGCAGTGTGAAATGCCTCATCAGGATAGCCAGACTACTCTCAAGCAATATACAGAAGAGCTCGCTATTACGTTAGCATCAGGGATTCTCCACTACTTTGCCACATCACTTGGGATAGACATTGCCTACTTTACCAAGGAACCTCTGCTCCCGTTTTTAGATCAAAAACCTTCTCGGTCATCTGCCAGTAAAGAAAGACCTAATCCATCCGCTTCTAAGAAGCCTATCAAACGCCAGCAAGAAAAGGCCGTTACAATGGCAGAGGTGTTCTTTGATTATGTACTGTATCCTTCAAGAGAATTAAAGCAATATATGATAACCGGAGACCTTGTAATTAAGAATACAGGGACTGTTCCGCTTCGTAATCCTGTCATTTGTTTAAAAGCCCATCCGATTGAACAGATAAGCCTTGGGGGCCAAATACTTCCTCCTGCTATGGCGGACATTTACGGGGTACAGACAGATGATGGTATTAAAGGGTGGAGATACGTGGAGGAGAATTGGTTTGAGAAAGCCCAGGAACGAGGAGAGTATTGGATTACAACGATTGATGAATCTACCATAAAGCCCGGTGAGGAAGCAGTCCTTCCAAGCTTCCAGCTTACATTAAAGGAAAAAGAGAATTCCAAGGAACAAATGATTGTACAAAGCGTCGTCTACTTTAAGCAAAACGAGGCATCCTTCGCTAGTAATAACGATATCGTAATCGCGTACGCTTAAGAAATTCTCAGCACGATTAGCATAGAGCTACATATAGATAGCTATAGGTAAACGCCCACAACGAGTATTTCAGGAGGGATTCAGATGAGTCAAAACCAGGCTTCAGAAATCTATGTTCCCGACAAAGCAAAAATTCAACAGAAAGTAATTCATTTAAAGTCAGAGCTGGAGAAATACAAAGAAATGGTGATGTACTACGATAGGGATGGATATTTCGAAGAGCTTACGAGAATGACCGAAGAAAAGGAAGCCCTGCAACAGCAGTTAGAGCAATCTGCTAACAGAGAGCAACGATTGTTAATGGAACTGCAGGAACAACAGGCTGATTTTCACAACAAAGAGCAGCAATATATAGCAACTCAAGAAAGTCTAAACAGCACCATTAATACATTGAAGGAACAATTAGCGAACACACAGAAGGAAAAGGAAGAAGCAGCTCAGTTTGTTGAGCAAATGCATATACAGCTGGAAGGGTATGATTTTAACAACGTACAGGATTTAGCTGAAAAAGAAGAGAATGATGCTTACTACGCAGAGCTTGAGGATGCATACAGTCACCTGCTTCAGGAGCTTGAAGTGTATAATAAAAATGAACAGCAGGAATCCGCAGAGCGACTAAAACTTACCCAAGAGCTCCAGGAAAAACAAGCAGCCTACCAAGAACTCTTGACCGACTTCCAAACACAGCAAGAAAGGCTTTCGGAGTTAGAGGATTTCTCATTAGAGTATGAAACGCTTCAGCGGGAGAACAACAGACTTCAAGCGGAAGCTGAACAATATGAGCAGGAGCTTACAGCGATTCATACCACCCAACAGAGCACATCTGAAAAAATTCAGCAGCTTACCAGCCAAGTAACTGGTTATCGTAATGATACAACTGTCCAACAAGCGCCAATAGAGTCTAATCATGTTGAATTGCTAGAGGCAGAAATCTATCATTTAATTGAAAATGTTAACACCTATGGAGAAAACCTTGCCCAAAGCGAAGCTGTAATTACCTTTTTAGAGGAACAAATCGATGGTTTTACTAAGGATATTGAAGAGCTAAAGGAGCTAATGGAAGTGGAATAGTTTTTTATAAAGGAAAGCAATCAAACTAAAGGGTGTGACAGGAGCTTCTGTTCCTGTTACACCCTCTTTTTATCAGTCATTATTATTCAAACAAGGAGAGGTATTCACCATACCCTTTCTCTTTCAACTCATCCTTTGGGATAAAATCCATAGCTGCTGAATTCATGCAATATCGCAGTCCGGTTGGTTCTGGGCCGTCTTCAAATACATGTCCGAGATGAGAATCAGCCTTTTTACTTCGTACCTCTGTACGGGTACCAAATAATCCTCGGTCTGGTTTGGTCACAATATTTGCTTCCTCCAGTGGTTTTGTAAAACTAGGCCAGCCAGTTCCTGATTTGTATTTATCCTTTGAACTGAAGAGAGGCTCTCCAGATACGATATCTACATATATTCCTTCTTCCTTGTTGTCCCAATATTTGTTGTTAAAGGGCTCTTCAGTTCCATCTTCTTGCGTTACTTCATATTGTATATCTGTAAGCTTCTCTTGTAACTCTTCCTCTGAATACGTGGTGGCATTGTTTGTTTGTGTAGTCGGCACAGTTACTTCTCTATCGTTCCCCCATACATCGTCTAAAAATGCGTCACGGCCAGAGTTTTTTCTATAAATTTTATAGCGGACTGGGTTTTTCTCGTAATAGTTCTGATGATATTCCTCTGCCTTATAGAAGATGCTCGCCTCTGTAATCGGGGTCACAATATCTTCCTCAAACCGGTCAGATTCCTTTAATTCCTGTAAGGACTGCTCCGCTGCTTGCTTTTGTTCCTGATTGTGATAGAAAATGCCGGTCGTATATTGCTCTCCTCGGTCAACGAATTGGCCTTCTGCATCAGTTGGATCGATTTGTCGCCAGAAGATATCCAGCAATCTTTCATAGCTAACCTGATCTGGGTCATAATGAACCTGTACTGCTTCTATATGTCCAGTCGTTCCAGAGGAAACATCATTATAGGATGGATTTTCTATCTCTCCTCCCGTATAGCCCGATATAACGTCACTTACACCTTCCAATTTTTCGAATGGTGGCTCCATGCACCAGAAACAGCCTCCTGCAAACGTAGCTACTCCTTCATATTCCTCAGCCTTCACTTCCGTACTCCCTGTAGATCGATGAAATAAATAGTTATATGCCATTGGGCCAAACACAGCAGCAATTAGAAGGACAGCTAGTACACCAATTATTGTCTTTTTTCTTCTCATGCATGCTCCTCCTTTTTCTCATGGGGGATAGTAAACCAAAACGTCGTTCCTTTTCCTATGGCACTCTCTACATTAATCTCTCCCCCATGGTGTTCAATTATTTCTTTACTAATGGCAAGCCCCAATCCGGAGCCGCCATACTGCTTGTTCCTAGATTTTTCAACACGGTAAAATCGTTCAAAAATGTCTTGATGATGCTTCTCTGAAATTCCAGGTCCATTATCTGAAACACGAAAGATTGTTTGTGTTCCCTCTTGTTCTGCCTGAAGCTGAATGCGGCCCTTCTCTCCCGTATAACGAATAGCGTTATCCACTAGATTACTGAGTACTCGCTTTAGTTGATTAGGAATACCATACAAAACGAGAGGGTGCTCTGGAATATCCACATCCATCGTAATGTCCTTTTCGCGGATGATTATCTCAAATTCCTGCAATGTCTCCAATATCAATTGATCAATGTGAACAACCTCCATTGCTACATTCATCTGGTTTTGTTCCAGCTGAGATAAATCTAATAACTCCCGGATGAGTAAGGAAAGTCTATTTGTTTCATTTTGAATGGTTTGCAAATATACCTCTCTTGTTTGCTCATCTTTAATAATTCCATCCTGTAACGCTTCCACATACGACTGTATGGAAGCAATTGGCGTCTTTAAATCATGAGAGATATTAGCGATTAGCTCCTGTTTAAACGCTTCTGATTGCTTCACCTTTCGAAACATTTCATCCAGATTATCTCCCATATGATTAAAATGAGCCGCTACATCCTTAATTTCCTTCGGGCCTTTTTCTTCAAGCTTAGTATCAAACTGCCCTTCCGATATACGTTTAGATTTTTCAGTGAGCTGTTGGAAGCCTTTTAATAGCGGGTGAGTTACCATCATATGAGATAAAACCGAGATAATTCCCGCTCCCACTGTAATGCTTGATAGCAGGATAACTACGTCTGTGGGAAGATACATTCGAATATAACTAATTAACAGGAAGGCTATAATAATGGATATGGATAATAGGTTGGAAGCTAACAGGATTGTCCTAAGCTTCATACGAATCCCTTCCTTCAAATTTATAGCCAATTCCCCACACCGTATGGATAAACTGAGGATGGGCCGGTTCCTCTTCAATTTTCTCCCTCAGCTTACGAATGTGTACATTAACTGTATTCGTATCGCCTTCATATTCATAGCCCCAAATTTTCTCTAATAATTGAGAACGAGAGAAAACCTGGGCTTCATGCTCGATAAAAAACCAAAGCAAATCAAATTCCTTGGCTGTCATCTCAACCGGCTTCCCACCCTTCGTAACAAGGCGTCTGCTATAATCAATCGTAACGTCTGCAAAGGAAACGTGTTTACTTTTCTGCTTAGCAGGACGGTCATACCTTCGTAATACATTCTTTAAACGTAAAACAAGCTCCCTTGGACTGAATGGTTTCGTAATGTAATCATCTACACCGATAGATAGACCAAACAATCGGTCTTTTTCCTGACCTAGAGCCGTTAAGAGCATAACAGGGATATCATCGTCAAACCTTATTTCTTCAGCAATATCTAATCCGCTTTTATACGGCATCATTATGTCTAAAATAACAGCATCTGGTTTCTTCTTTTTCCAAGTGTCCATCGCTTCCATGCCATCTCTGGCTATGAGCACCTCATACCCTTCCCTCTCGAGATACCGACGGCACACATCTACAATATTCTCATCATCTTCGGCTAGTAAAATTGTATAATGCAATGACTCACCACATTCCTTATTCGCCTTTGGTTAATTCCGCTAGACCAAAACTTACGCTGAATGCTTTACACCAAATGACTATTTGGTCTCCATCTTTCACATTCAATCCTTCTGGAATTTCATAGTTTTGGCTTCCTTTATTTCCTTTCAGCTTTCCAAGCGAGGTACCTTGTGCTGGATCCTGGTCAGCTTTTACATGATAGACATATAAATCAGGTCCATTCGTAGCTTGGAATTGTGTAAATCGAATAATTTGCTCATCTTTATAGAATTCGGCTTTTCCTTCTGCATTATGCTGCTGATCTGCTCCTTGAAAGGAACCTGTTAGGTGAGCGGAGGGTTTAGCTTGTTCTGTTTTCTCCTCTGCTGTTTGTTCCTCTTCATCTGTTTCCTCTTTCATCGTATCATTTTGTTCATTCTCAGAAGAATTGTCAGCTGAAGCTGGAAAATCCTCTTCCACTGTTTTATCCAAAAATAGTGGAGACACAAGCCACCAGCCTACTAATAAAACGCCAATTAATGCTATTCCGGAGCCAAAATACATCACTTTCTTCATATAGAGCTTCCCCTCCTCTAAGGACTATACCTACACCTTAAAAGAAAGTAATTATTAAATCGTAAGGAAAAGATAAAATTTCTATAAATTCTTTTATACTTCCATTGTACGAGATAACCGGATAAGATTCACCGCTGAATAGGTCATTAGATAGATATTACCAATTTTGGGAAGCTCCCAATTGAGCGCTTACATGAGCTTTCGTTATACTGGATGTAATGAACTGACAGGGGGAAATTTGATGGAACCTATAGAAACGGTGTATCATTCCAATTTTAAAAGAGGGGCTTACTCTTTTTATCAATCGATCCGTCACCAAGACCCAATCTTTCCGATGTCCAAACAATATAACCATACTTCCTGGCTCATCACACGCTACGATGATGTAAAGGAGCTTTTAAAAAGCCAAAGCTTTATAAAGGATCAATCCAAGTTATTCTCACCAGCCGAACGAGAAAAGAACCCTAACGATATGGAAATAAATATCTTCCAGCACATGATGTTAGATGTAGACCCACCTGATCATACAAGACTCCGTAGGCTAGTCCAGCCTTTTTTCAATCCAAAATCCATTCGGGCAATGGAGCCAAGAATACAAACCGTAGCAGACACATTAATAGAAGAAATGAGACATAAAGATGGTCCTCTTGATTTAATTGATGATTTTGCTTTTCCATTACCAATTATCGTCATTAGTGAGCTGCTAGGAGTACCGGCAGAGGACAGGAATTCCTTCAGACAATGGTCGAATACTATCGTCGCTGCAGCTGATGAATTTGAGGAAAGCTTTATAGAAGATGTTCAAGCCTTCTCTACGTACTTAACTAAATTATTCGAAGAAAGGAGAAATAATCCACAAGACGACCTCATTTCTAAGCTGCTTCAGGCAGAGGAGGAAGGGGAAAAGCTCCATACCCAGGAGCTGTACTCCATGGTCGTGCTGCTTATCATTGCAGGTCATGAAACAACTGTAAATTTAATTGCTAATACGATGTATGCTTTATTTCAGCATCCAGATCAGCTGAAGCAATTGAAGGAAGATCACTCGTTCATAGAGTCTGCTATAGAAGAAGGTCTTCGCTTTTACAGTCCTGTTGATTTCTCTACTGCACGCTGGGCTGGAGAGGATATGAGCTTTCGCGGTAAAGAAATAAAACGGGGGGATTTTGTGGTAGCCTCCTTAAGCTCTGCAAATCGAGATGAAGCGAAGTTTGAAGCGGCGGATACGTTCGATATCACTAGAAAGGACAATCAGCACCTTGCCTTTGGCTTAGGTATCCATTTCTGCCTAGGGGCACCGCTCGCTAGATTGGAAGGGAAAATCGCCTTACAAACTCTATTCACAGCCTTTCCATATATCCACCTCGCCCCATCCGCTCAGCCTAAATGGAAGGAAATCTTTCTCCTTCGCGGACTGGAAAAGCTTGAGGTTGAATTAACCTAGGGTAGCTCGTAAGGAGAACTGGGTGGGTTCCGCAGGAGAGAGGATTGGTTACACCTTTTTCCTACATATCCCGAATCCTGCCGCATAAGAGGTTGTACACACCTAATGAGACATGAACAGAGCCAAATAAAAAGAAGTCTCCTTCGGGACAATTCCCAAAAGAGGCTTCTTTCCTTGTATGTTCCATATTACCTCGCTCTGGCCGCTATGGTGGTGGCTTTTCGGAGCAGGGTCCAGTTTGGAAGGAAGGCTAGTAATGGGAATAGCAGCAGCGCCCAATAGCGAAATTCAATTGCGGATTCCTGCACAATTAGAAACATATCTATAAGCGGCTGTCTTGTCGCAGGAGCAGCAAGAATAATGAACAGAACTGATAAAGTGATGAATCCTCCTACCATGCCATATCGATAGAAGATTGATCCTAGTAGAAAGCTAACAGAAAGAACTAGAAAACTAAATGCAGCTAATAATCCAATTTCATTTAGCACCGTATTTTCTAAATGTAAGAGATTTAGCATCGTGTAATGAGTAATACTCGTATAGTTACTCACTTCTAGTATAGCTGAGAAAATACGATTAAGGACGAAATGAACCGTTGATAACGCAAGCGACAGCAACAAAATGAATATACCTGCTCCAGCTACATATCTGCCCCTGGTAATTCCAAGCCTTATACAAAAGGGGAATGTTTCTTTCGTCATATAAAATCCAGAAATAGCTGCAAAAATGAGTACAATCGGACCTGTAAATACGATGATATCCGTTCCTTCCATGAATATACTAACTATAGTAAAGCCTGCTAGCGAAGCAGACATTATGGAAAAAAAGACAATAAAGGAAAAACGATAGTCGGCAATAAAATAGTGGATGAGTGCTTTCATATCTCTAAGCATGGGATAGCTCCTCCTCTGATCCTGATAAATGAACCGTTATATCTTGAATGGTCATACGCTCTGCTTCTAACCCCATTGAAACAGCCTCTTCAATAGAAAGATTCTCATCAAATAGATTAGCAGTCTTCCTGCCCATCATCTCCTTGACACCTAGGATGTGCTTCCCTTCACAGAAAGCATCAACGACCTCTTTCTTCCCACTGATGTGCAGACTCTTTTCTATTAATTCATCAGCTGGCTCATGAAGCAGCAGGCTGCCTTCCTTTAGAATCATTACCTCTTCAAATAGGTTGCTTACCTCATCAATTAAGTGGGTGGAGAGAATGATGGTTCGGGGATATGCTTCATATTCCTCCAGCAGTATGTCATAAAATGTGTAGCGTGCAGACGCGTCTAATCCAATATATGGTTCATCCAGAATAGTTACCTTTGCTCGGCTGGACAGCCCAATTATAATACCAAGGGCTGATTCCATCCCTTTAGAAAGCCCCTTCGTATTCAGCTTAGGCTTCAGATTGAATTGTTTCAATAACCGTTCGGCTGTATCCGCTGACCAATTCGGGTAAAATTGAGAGGCAATGTATAATATGTCTTTCACCTTCAACCGCCGTTTAAAATTACTGCTTTCATTAATAAGGCAAACGTCCTTTGTTATCGCCCTATTATTAAAGGGGGAACTACCATTTAATAAAATATCGCCGCTAGTAGGAAGAAGATGACCAGCCATGAGGTGCATAAGTGTAGTCTTACCAGCACCATTCTTCCCAAGCAAACCGTATATTTTATCCTCCTCCAACGATAGATTTACATCGTGCAGCGCATAAAAAGAACCGAATTTTTTAGATAGTGCTTTACTTTGTATGTTCATTTACCGTTCCTCCTCTAGAAGCTGATGTATGTCTTCGTTGGATATGCCTAGTTTATCTGCTTCCCCTTTTAATGGAATAATATAGTCCTGATAAAAATCCTCTCTTCTCTTGTTTAAAACGATCTGTCTTGCCCCATCGGCTACGAACATGCCAATCCCCCGCTTCTTATATACGACTCCCTCATCCACTAATAAATTGATACCCTTTGCTGCTGTAGCTGGATTAATTTGATAAAATTTAGCAATTTCATTAGTAGAGGGGATACGATCCCCCTCTGCCATAGATTCATCCAATATACCAGCTGAGATTTTTTCAGCAATCTGTTGAAAAATTGGTTTGTCAACGGACAAATCCTGCTCCATACTTCCACCTTCTTTGGTTCATTACTTATGTAACTAACCATATAACTAACCTACCCGAAAGTCAAACCCTTTTTGGAAAAAATAACAAAAAACAGCCAGTACATTACTGTACAGGCTGCCTTATTTTTCTAAAAATGATTGAACAAATGCGGTAGCATCCGACTTATCATATTGTTGATACATAATTTGGGACACCCGGATTGGATCTCCGAAGAAGAATCTTTCATATAACGTCTGTCTCGTTCCAAACGAGCTCATAGTCAAATCCCAGGCGAGACGATACAATGCTACTTTCTCCCGTCCTGTATGCTTTTTTGATTGGAGGTACGTGTCTAATTCAGGAGCGATGGAGGAGTTGAAGTCTTTAACGGTAGGGATGGTAATCATACCACTGGCACCAAGCAATTGCACAATTTCCGTGTACCGTGGATAAAGATTTTGAAATTGATGTATAGCGACGTACAGAAGCTGACGATTCGGCAGGAAAACCCCATCCTCATCCACTTTTCCAGTTGCTTCAGCGCTTAGTAGCAGGGCCTTCTGTGTCTCCAGACCGGTAATAATTTCGGATACTTTACTCTGAACGTGCTGATATTCGCCGATTTCAATGGATTCGACCATAGATTGGGCAATTCCTAATAATAGCTCTGTTTTGACAGCTTGGCGGGAGCATATCTGATGCAGGGTTAACGGTACAAATTTGCCCTTATTATAAAGATCGTCCACAGCTTTAATATTTTCGTGGATAAACACTCTCTCCCACGGAACAAGGACATGATCAAATACTACAACCGAATCCATCTCTTCAAACCGAGAGGACAATGGGGAATTAAAAGCGGAGTCATCGCCAACGAGTGATTGCCTTGCGATAAATTTTAGCCCCTTTGTGTTAGATGGGATGGAGAACGCATAGGCTTCTTCATGGCTGATTTTTCCTGGTGCAGATAATACAAATAATTCATCCGTCATGCCACCTTGAGTCGCCAGCAGCTTAGCTCCGTGCATAATAATGCCTTCTTCAGTTGTGTCAATGATTCTCGCATTGGTACAATCATCTTCCAATATCGCTAACGAGGATCGATTGTATTGAGGGCTTACAAAAGCATGGGTAAAGGATAAGTCTCGCTCTCTTGCCATTTCATAAAAAGCAGTTAGACGTTCAGGGTAGCTGTTCATTTCCCCTTTGATAACAGTACTCGATGCAGCATAGGCTGTAATGGCTGTATTCATATAGTCTGGACTTCTTCCCATTAATCCCCCTGTGTGCCGGGCCCAAACCTGAACCATCTGCCTTCTTTTCTCAAGATCTTCCTTCGTTCTTGGGATTAAAAAGGAAGCTCCCACTGCATTACCTGTCTTATCAGACGTGTATGTCATGACATCCTTATGCTTTAGCTGTAAATCATATAATTCTCCCTGGCTTTTAATTGCTCCTCGAAAAGCAGGGTGTTCGGATATTCTCCCTTGGATAGGGCTGCCATCCAGCCAAATCTCTGCATGCATACGGTCTATTCTCTTTTTATACTCATCTCCTGATATCACTGGCATACCATCACTCCTGATGTTGTTGTGCGAAAGCTATCGATATCATATTTTATTAGGTTCATGGCGGAGTGTGAAAAGGGAGACATTTTTTCCAGATAAAGGGGCTTCTGACCAGAGCCTTAGGCTTGGTAATATTCTTATCAGATTCGTTTCTCTCTAGAATAAAGAAAAAGGATGCCCTGGGGAGTGAGGGCACCCTTTATTTCCTCTATTATTCTACGCCTATAGCGTCATATGCTTGATGGACCGATTGAACCTCTTGGGAGGAAGCACCATATAAATCCTCTGCTGATTGTACAGCAGCCTGGCGCATCATGCTGAAGTTGGACGTATCGGTTAAATATTTCGTCAATGCTCGGTAATAAATTTGTTCCGTCGCCTCTCTGCCAACTCCCTCTACCTCTACCTCATAATGAGTACCTCCTTCAGATAACAGGTAGGCCGCCTTATTATTAATGCTTGAGTTGATGTGTACGCCTCCATTATCTAATGTCCCAGTGTAAAGTTCACTGTAATGGTCAGGGTAGCCTTTACCTTCTTCAAATGGATGAGGTACTTGAGATGGGTCCTTCAGGGAGCGAAGTCCGTCTCCTTCCTGGCCAGGAGTATAGACATCCTCTCCCATCCACCAGTCATCTCTATCCACCATCGCACCTAAAATATCGGAAAGAGATTCATTCAAAGCACCAGGCTCATCCTGATACACTAAATCCGCTGTACGATCAGTGACAGCGTGCGTCAGCTCATGACCAATGACATCTAGAGCACCGGATAGTGGAATGAACGTTTGACCGTCTCCATCCCCATACATCATTTGCACACCGTTCCACGCTGCATTGTTCCAATTCTCACCTACGTGAACAGAAGAGATGAGCTTTGCTCCATTCCCATCAAACGAGTCTCGATTAAACGTTTCTTTATAATAGTCATACACCTCAGCTGCATTCACATGAGCATCTACAGCAGCCGGGTCGTTAAAGAATTTATGTCCACTTGTTACCTCTTCTCCCGTATAGCCAAGCCATTGGGAGAATAGGTTGAAAAGGAATGGATCCATATTTTCCGCATCGAAGGTATGTACCCCTTCTCCGCGTGTGCCATCATACAAGAAATATCCGCCATCATCTCCCTGCGTGATTTCAAAGGTTTCTTTGTTGCCAAGCACACCTTTACCAAAACCATTTACATGATCGATTGCGTTAAAGCTATCAATAATATCTCCGCTCTTAGCATCTACGAAGTAATGCCAATAGCCTGGTTCTGGCTGGGAGGTAGAGGCTTTCACTAGATAGCTTAAATGAAAACTATTATTATGCTCATAAATGTATAGTTCACTGGAAGGCTTGGCATCAAATGCTTTTACTTCACCGATTTTCTCTTCTATCGAAGCCACTGCTATATCTTTCGCTTCGTCCTTAGAAATATCCGCCTTGGTTGGGATGGACTTCTGCTCCAGATGAGGAACAACCTGGCCAAAGAAGGCCTTGACTTCATCCTTTTCGTTCATCGTTATCGTTTGCGTAGAACCATATACAGGAATGCCTTTGTATTGCTCCACCATACGAATATGATACGTGCCATTTTCCTTATCCTGCTGCTTATCAATTACTTTAAAGTTGTCTTTCATATTTCCTTTCAGCTTTAACAAGTCTTGTTTATATTGTAAATAAGCAAAGGCTATATCTTCCTTCGTGGTTTTAGACTTTGAAATGGAAGGAATCTTTGGCATCTCCCATTTTTCAATCATATACGATGGCGTGTCATATTTCTTATTCATTAACACATTAGACTCTTCCGCTTGAGCTGACGTGCCAAGCCCAAAGCTTCCAACCATAACCGCTAAAGCAAGTGCAGACGAAAATGTACGCTTCTTCAAAAAATCACCCTCCAAAAATTAGATTTTTAATTTACTTTTCTTCCCCATCTGTTTGCTCTGCCTGGAATTCCCATTCTAATGTTAAATCGTCACCCTGGAATATGTTCTGATCCTCATCGTTGTCAACAAACTCAAACTCTACCCACAGCGTGTTCTCTGTCCCTACATCAAGACCGCCATGCTTCTCCCAAAGAGGATCAAATACATCCTTCTTCACTACATCTGGGTCCATTGATTTCAATTCACTTAATGTTGTTTCAAAGACTGGTTCGCTCTCTTTATCCCAATTCCACAGGAAGTTAACGCGAATATGCTCACCAAGATCCTCACTAGCATTGTCGCCGTCCTTATCCGTTACAGTGTAATCTGTTAGTAGGTTAATAGACTTAATATCTAGAGTTCCATCGTTAGTCAGCATAAACTCACGCATGACGGAATCTCCTGGCTTTAGATTATCTACCTCTACAATCGCTGTCGGATCAACGGAAAGGTCCAGCTCTCCCATGCCAAATGTGTTATTCGTTGTTTCCGAATCACTGAAATACGCGTATGTCCCTCCTCCCATTAGTGATAATCCTAAGGAAGCTGTCACCACTCCAACACTAATCTTCTTTAAGAAATCCATTTCATCATCCTCCTATATAATTATTTATCTAATCTTCGAGGTGGAAAACCACGTTCGAAGTCATTCCCCTGTCGTAGGTGCTGCGTGTTCTTTTTTAAACGAACGAACTGCTTGGGTAAAGGTCACCACAGCATATAGGAACAAGAACGCTCCGGGTATGAACAATAATGCAGCAGAACCTGTCTTCGAGCTGGCAAAGTTCAACGCATAGCCAGCGTATGGAACGGTAAAACCGGTGTACTCTCCTATGATCTGCTTAGCTAAAACAGGATCCTTGTCCGCTCCATCATTACTGTCCCCTTGAGTGGTATAGACTAATTGATCTCTTGCTTTTTTTACCTCGGTTATACGGTGTGTTACGACAACTTTATCTCTATCATAAAAAGTGATGATATCCCCTTTATCAAAAGAGGCACCCTCTTCTCTTAGCTTAATAGATATTATTGACCCCGTTTCAAATACTGGCTCCATCGACCCTGACAGCACTGATTTTAATTGATACCCGAATATGGAAGGCTCTCCATTGCTGGCTTTCATCGTAATGACAAACACGGCCATGAGTAGAATGAAAGCTAATCCAATAAAGGATATAATACGCTTTCCCCATTTCCACACACTATTCATTGTTCTCACTCTCCTTTGATGGCTGATTATTAAGCGTTTCCTTCTCGTTTGTATCGTCCTGCTCAGAGACTGATGGTTCCTTGGTTTGTTGTGACTGAGCTTTTGTTTCTTCAGGTTGCTGCTTAGTGCCTTCACCCTCTTTTGGTACACCGGCATCCTCTTCCGCCTGTTCTTGCTCTTTTATAGTAGAAGCTTTCCCAGTCTCTTCCGTTAGGTTCTCTTTCTTCTGTTTGGGTGTCTCTCTTTCACTTGTCTGCTGCTTCTCTTTCTTAACCTGCGCTTTGGCGACAAGCTGCTCTTTTTTACGTTCTAGCTCTTCAATCTTACGTTGAATAGAATCCGTTTGTAGGTTGTTGGACTTGTTGTACAGGGAGGTGATAGTCCTTATCCCTTTGCTCACATAGGGGAATTCCTGCTTCGTATGATGATAAGAGGTCATTTCCTCATAATGTGCTTTAATGAGCTTCTGTTCTTTCTTTGCTGAGTTTAGTAACGTTTTCCCCTTCTGAATGGTACGCTCCAGCTCCTTAATCGAGGATGTTACCTTTAACTGATTCGCCTCGTTTACGATAGCACGTAACCTATCTAAGGATGATGTTGTTCTACCCTCCAGCTGCTCCACTGTATCTGGAAAGACAGGTGCTAGAGTTAAAGCTGCATTTTCCTTCTCCTTTGAAAGAAACTTTGCTGTTGTGGGAGTTTCAAATTGTGCTAGCAATCCAAACGATATACATATACTAGCTACGATACATAAGAGTCGGAATAGTAACCTGTTCACCTAATCCCCCGTTTCTATGTAGAGGTGTATGTATGTCTCTAGTTATATTATTTAATATTTTCAATTTTCTTTATATTACCGAATCGGTATATTTTTATACCACAAATCTAGTAGTACCCTCTAGTAAAGATGGGTTATAGTGCAGACCACATCAAAACAACCCGCTATCTTAATAGATAACGGGTTGTCTGAAATAAACATTTCATTATGAGCTATGTTCGGTACATGAGAAGAGGCACTAAATAATAGACACCAAATTCTTCTCTACAGCATAGACAATCGCTTGTGACCTGCTTTTCACCTTTAGCTTTTTATAGATATTGCTGATATGGATCTTCACCGTCTGATCACTAATATATAAAATATTAGCTATTTCCTTGTTGGTAAGCCCTTTAGCTAACTCCTTTAATACTTCTCTTTCTCTGTTTGTAAGAGAGCGGGAAGCCTCCGGCTGCTTTTGGCGATATGGTAATAATAGCTTTTTCGTCATTGATGGCGATATAATGCAGTCCCCTTTGCACACATTAAGAATCCCTCTGATGAGCTCCTCACTGGAGGTTTCCTTTAGCATATATCCATCCGCCCCGGCATCAAGAGCTGCCTTCATATAATGCTCTTCATCTGCCATGGTTAGTACTAACACCTTACACTGTGGGTAATGCTCCTTTATGTATAACGTCAACTCTATGCCATTTTCCTCTGGCAGGTGAATATCTAGTAAAATGACATCAGGTGGCTGTTTGGCGAGCTGTTGCCTCAGTTCTCTGCCTGAATTGGCTTCTTCTACGACACGAATGGTCTTTTCCAATTCAATGACTTTACAAATTCCTTCTCTCAACACAGTATGATCATCCACTACAATAACATTTATCATAGGCTACCTCCTGAATTAAGTTACGTTTTTTTGGAACAGGGGACCTTCTTCTCTACTAGAATAAGAGAAGCAATTGTTTTACATGCTAGTATATGATTCTGTTGTGTGTTCTATATATTGAATTATACATATTTTACCACCATATACAGAAGACGACCATAGGCTGAAAAGAATGGTCATTAAGATTGATAAAGCATACTCAAAAAGCCTCACATACGTCAGTGAGGCTTTTTACATGTTTACTATATTGGATTAGAGCTATCAATAGTTGCCCTGCAATCTTTATTGGTGAAAGGTATGATTTGAAAAATACTCGCCTTCCTGTGGCCCCTGACAACGTGGGACAGCTTTCGTGAAAATAGCTAATACCTACTACCTATATTAAAAGCGGAGCATCCCTTTTTGCTCAGTAGAAAAGTCTCTGTTCGTTAGTACGTACAACTAATTCCGTCAAAAGTGCTATAACAGCAAATATACAAACAGCGGACTGATAATGGAAATGATAATAGCGGAAAGAATCATGGCAACTGTACTAACTGTTCCCTCTTCTTCACTATTTTCCATAGCCTTTGATGTACCAATGGCATGGGAGGCGCTTCCGAAGCCGATTCCTCTTCCAAGAAAATGATCAATGGTAGCCCATTTCAATACAATAGGACCAAACACCGCACCTCCGATTCCGGCAATCATAACAAACACCGCCGCCATGGAAGGAATACCACCAATTGAATCAGCGACAGACATTGCCACAGGAGTAGTAGAGTTCTTCGGAATAAGAGAATAGATAAGATATTCCTCTACGTTCAGCCAATTAGAGAACAGTATCCCACTTGTCACGCCTATAATCGCACCAACGGTTACACTGGAAAGGATGTTCATCCAATATCGCTTCAACACTTCCCACTGTCGGTACAATGGATAAGCTAACGCAACGACAGCCGGCCCAAGCAGCCAGTCTACTACCTTCCCTCCTGTCATATAAACCTCATATGGAATATCCCATAATAGCAAAAAAGCGCCGATTACAATGGTGGAGGTCAATACCGGTAAGAGAAATGGAGACGGAAAGCGCTGATGAAGCTTTTTCGTTCCATAATAGAGCAGCAAAGTACTAATAAGTCCTATACTCCCTATCCATAGGTTATTCATACTCTCTATCCCCCCGCTTCACCTGCAGCTTACTCGTCATACCTGCGGCAACCATTGCCATAAACGTGCTTACTAAGCCGATAAAAACGAGCAGTATCCCTTGACCGCTAAAGATATGCAAATAATTGATAATCCCTACTGTAACGGGAATAAATAAGAGGGGGAGATGGCGAATAAGTAAGCTCGCCCCTGCTTCAATCCAATACACCTTAAACAGCTTTGTAGAAAGAAAAAGAAATAATAATAACATGCCGATAATGCTGCCTGGTATAAATAATTGGAAATAATCCTGTATCCAGACACCTATATAATAAAATATGGTCAATATAACTAGATTCACCATTAAAGCAAAGATTCTCATAAAAAGCCCCCTATCTCCCGGCGCGTACAATGCCACATCTAATTTGTTTATTGTACCTTGTCTTGTTTGTATTGGACAGTATTGTTTCCTCTACAAACAAAAAAAGTATATAAAAAATAAGATAGGCAGTGCAACCCAGAAATAGAGGTGTACTATCTTTATTCTTCTCTTTTCTCATCATGAAAACGCTTTACGGTTTCCTTCATAACAGTAATATCGTTCTGCTGTTGCTCTAGCATCTCCTCTATACGGCGCACCCGAAAGAAGATACTAATAAACATAACTGTAAAAATAACAAATAATACAAACCCCATATTACTACATCACCTTCTTTCTTATCTTTAACAAAGGATAGTAAATAACTTCTATCATTTTATCTCTTTGAGTTTGCTAATCACATCATCATACATTGATGTATTTTCCAATTTCTTATACATTGATAAATCAGGCACTACGTTCACTTCTAGTATCCATACTTTGGCCTGTTGATCAATGGCTATATCTATTCCTAATCTACTACTATCTCTATAATATTCACCAAACCGGTTAGCAACGGATATGCTTAATCGGTCTATCTGGTTTTCAATGTCATAAGAAGAATGATAAACAGATGATTGTGGAAGTATTTCTTGCAATAAAGCAACTTTCCTGGCTACATTGGTAACAATATAAGACTTAACAGCTACTCGTGCTACTTTACAAAGCACTTCCCATCTATTACTGGTAGAATTCCTCATTAAAAGTACTCTTGTATCAAATATACTTCCTTCAACAGTAGCTAATGAAATGTATTGTTGTATCACATATTCTTTATCTTCTAAGTAATTATTTGTTATATGAGATACACAATTTTGCAAACGACTATGGCTTAATACTTCTAGTTCATGGTGAGATTGATAGGTATTCGTATTGTGATTTATTGTGAGTTTAGTGATGCCGATTCCATTTTGTCCATAGCACGGTTTAATTATCAAGTTTTGAGAAGCTTTTATCCAATCACATTCAGGAAGGCTTGTAACTATTTGAGTGTTCGGTAGGTGAGTGTTTAGTTGTGGAACAGTACGTAAGATGTGATATTGATTCCATTTACTATTGGTATAATGAGGTATAACATCATCCAACCATATGTCTTCTTCAGTTACAATGAACTTTATTACTGTTGTATAGCATAGGGGTATATGCTCCCCCATCACTTCAGAAGTACATTGCGCAATGTTCTTTATCTCTTCATAGGAAATGTTAATAGAAGGATTGTCATTAACTAGATTAATATTACAAACATCCCAATTTAGTAAGCCCTCTTTATGAGTCGTTACTATTACTTCGGTGTACTCCGATTGGTTATAAACCAATTCCTCCATAATAAGTACATGATAACGTTCCATTCTCTCTTTCACTTTCTGATAAAAATCCAGCTCATTCTCCACAAAAATTTGTTCCTCATCAACCATTACTTTATATTCATTTGGACTTTCTTTAAAAATAACCCAACAATCTCCTATCCCGAAGCATGGCCTTACACGAAACCATTTTTGTTCTTTCAATTGAAGGACATCTTTACTAAAAAGGACTGTTGGTAAGACATAAGGTTTGATATCAGCATGATTAACAAGTAATTGGTACCTATTCCATCTACCTATTTTAGCCATTGCAATAACCCTCCCTATTGTATTGCATAGTATGCTATTAGCACTAGGATGGTTGAGAATAATTTAACAGCTGCTCCAACACGAGGGATTATAGAATAATTAGGAGGGATATGTATGGGACTTCGACAAGGATGCACGCCAGGTTTTTGGAGGCAACCTCAAAATTTTGATGAATGGATTCCTACTGGTTTTGATCCAAATGATAGCTTTAATACAACATTTGACAGGAATGCATTTAATCCAGATATCACTTTAGAAGATGCACTAAATCTTGGTGGAGGTATGCTTAACGCATTGGCAAGAGCTTCTGTAGCTGCATTATTAAACGCTGCTCATCCAGATGTCAATTACCCCTTAACAGAAAATCAGGTAATATCCATGTTTCAAGACGCCTTTGATAGTGGGGAATTTGAAGAAACTGCACTCTTTTTTGATGAGTTAAACAATTTAGGATGTCCTTTATAAAAGAGAAAGAGCTATTGATATTTCCATGTTCTCTTATGTGCTCATCTTTCAACGATGTTATCGGTAGTTAAGTATAATCATAAAACGGCTTTTCTAGAGATAGAGGTTGGGCATAACTAGTTGATATGTTATTAACAGGGGTTCCCTTTATTGTTTTAAGGGATGATGTACCTGTTTTTTTTTGGATTAAAACAAGAGGTAACGACTTTTTTTGCTATAGGTAAGCATAGCATCCGATATCCATATAAATGATTGTATATGGATTAAATAACATCTACGTCCTGTTATCATAGCATAGAGTTCAAAAGAAGGAATTAAAAACCATTATATTAGGTTAAATGTCATAACACCTATTATTTATAAGTAATGCTATCGACTCATTTATTTTGGTTTAGCTTAGTAAAGAACTTACTGATTTTAGAATATTGGTAGTAATTCGACAATATAGCTATCCCCTTATTTAATCCTCATCACTAAAGCTGGAAATAAAAACCACACCCGTTTCTCCCCTTAGAAAAAGCCCTCACTGCAACGTTTTCATCGTGTTTTTCATTTCACGTGAATTATGATAATTTTATATACAATTGTTCTTATGTGAAGCGGAGACATAAGCAAGGTTACCACTCTGAATGGTTTCCCATTCAGTTTCCTCTATTTAACGCTTCGTTTGCTCTCATGAATCCGGATCATGAGACAGCAACAAATTCAATTCATTTAGTTCACATAAGTAGCGCGCGTAGATACTTTATCTACAAACAAAGAAATCAGGAGAGGATATACACTTATGGAACTGCAACAAGATCCAACATTACTATGGTTTATCGGAATTTACGCCGTCATTATGGTAGGAATCGGTATCTTTATGTCCAAGAAAGTATCAGGAAGTGAAGATTTCGTACTGGCGGGAAAAAGCTTAGGACCCTTTGTTCTCATGGGTACCCTATTAGCTACATGGACAGGTAGTGGAAGTATATCAGGTGGAGAAACGTCGATGGCCTTCAGCTATGGAATAGTTCCAGCTTTAATGCTTATGCTGCCAACCCTAATCGGAATTATCGTTTTATATATAGTCGCTCCGAAAATTCGAGCATTTGGTAAATATACCGTATCTGGGATTCTTGAAGCGAAGTATGGAAAGACGTCTCGAAATATTGCCAGTGTCATTATTATTTTAGCGTATGTAGGAATTGTTTCGTATCAAATGAAGGGATTTGGATTTATATTAAATCTCACAACGGGTATATCTGTCGAGGTTGGTACGATGGTTGGCGCGGCACTTATTATATTTCTTGCCATGATAGGCGGTCTGCGCTCTGTTTCTCAAACAGATGCCATTAGTGGTTTTTTAATGGTGGGGGGTTTACTTCTTACCATTCCAACTATATTTGTCGTCGCTGGTGGATGGGATGACATCGTATCAAATGTTCCCGCCTCTCACATGAGTACTACAGGCGGCTTGACGACAGTACAATTGTTGGGCTACTTGCTTCCTTCCCTGTTCTTGCTGCTTGGGGATCAGAACATGTACCAACGTCTTGCATCATCAAAGAATGAAGGTTCTTCCCGAAAAGGTCAGATTGGCTGGCTGGTAGCAATGCTGATTATCTCCCCAGCTATATCCTTCATTGCTTTTGCGTCACGGTCTATTTTTCCTGACATTGATCCGGGGATGGCACTAATGGCTACCACCGTCGCGATGCCAGTAGCAGTTGGCGGGATTTTGTTAGCATCTGCCGCTTCCTTTATTATCACGACCGGAAATTCGTATCTTCTTTCGGCAGCTACGAACCTGACGTACGATATTTATAGAAATTATATCAACCGGAATGCATCTGACAAGAAACAGTTATGGGTAACCAAGTCCTTTATTGTCGTGCTTGGTGTGATGGCGTATATTATCATTAGCTATTTCCCAACCGTATTAAGCGTGCAAATGTATGCCTATACCGTTTATGGAGCAGGGATTACACCAGCTGTATTAGCTGTATTCTTCTGGAAGCGAGTTACACCGATGGCTGGTATGTTCTCCATGATTGCCGGGGTAGCCTCCACTTTATTGTGGGAGGTAGTATTAAGTAAGCCTGGAAGCATTAATAGTGTCGTCATTGCAGTCCCAGTCGCGACATTAGTACTCATACTTGTTACACTAACGGATAGAACCAACAAACAACAAAATGTAAAATCTGCGTAATAAAGGAGTGTCAGCATTGCATAATCGTTTAGAACACCTTCAACAATGGATGAAAGAGGAGGGCATTGATGTTGCTTTCTTCAATTCTACCGAAAACGTATTCTATCTGACTGCCTTTCATACCGATCCGCATGAGCGTTTAATGGGTTTATTTGTCTTTCAGGACCAAGAGCCTCTATTTGTCGTACCGGGTATGGAAAAAGGACAGGTAGTAGACACGGGATGGCCCTATGAAGTATTAGGCTATGCTGATCATGAGGATCCTTGGGAGCTGATTCAAAACACATTAAAGCAGCGAAAGGTACAGGAAATACATGCTGTAGCGTTTGAACAAGATGTATTAACATTTCAACGCAGTGAAGCTCTTCAAGGCCTCTTTCCAACAGCTAAGCCGACATCTGTGGAGGACAAGCTCAACCGCATGCGCGTCGTAAAAGACCAGGAGGAAATCGCCATAATGGAGAAAGCAGCTGAAATGGCTGATTATGGGGTTAAGGTTGGAGTACAATCTCTCCAGGAAGGGATTACCGAAATGGAAGTACTCGCTACAATAGAGTACGAGCTTAAGAAAAAAGGAATTCGGGAAATGTCCTTTTCGACAATGGTTCTGTTTGGCGAAAAAGCCGGTCATCCTCATGGTAATCCAGGAGATAGGGAGTTAAAGCCTGGTGATTTCGTACTTTTCGATTTAGGGGTGGTGCTTGACGGCTATACCTCTGACATAACGAGGACAGTAGTGTATAAGGAAGTGAATGAAGCCCAAAAGGAACTATATAACACTGTATTAAAAGCACAAATGGCTTCGCTTCAAGCAAGCATCCCAGGGGCCCGTATTGGAGATTTAGACCAAATCGCCAGGGATATTATTACGCAAGCTGGTTATGGAGATAAGTTCCCACACCGTATCGGCCACGGATTAGGCATTAACGTTCATGAGTTTCCATCCATGAGTCATCTAAATGATGACACATTGGAAACCGGCATGACCTACACGATCGAGCCTGGCATATATGATCCAGCTGTTGGCGGGGTCCGGATTGAAGATGATGTCCTCATTACAGAGGAAGGGCATAGAACATTGACGAAATATCCGAAGGAACTGCAGATTATTGATTAAAGGATATTAAACGTAATGCCGTCTCACGATGTGGGACGGCATTATTTGTTACTATAAACTGTTTATATATGATGGAATATCTAAGAACGCTATGTCTTACATGGGTACCCTTTATAGCGCCTTCATTTGGAACATTATCATGCGTTGTTAAACTACTATGAAATAAAATTATCGCTGTGTTACCTATAGCTTGGAGCATGCTTTGAGCTATTTTGTATTATTACAAGCGAATATGAATGAAGTGCAATGGAGAGATAGAAATATGCACATAGTTGGTAGGAATAATAGAAGATAAATGATAGAGAAGGTGTTGGAGTAAACAAAATAATGGAAAGTACCATAGATGATGCGTATATACATTATGGTTGTTCAATATGGGAATCAGGTACTTTCCATTCTCATGTCATATTAATAAACTCGTGCTCCTTTTATTTCTTAAATGGATTTCTTCTTAGTTTAGACTGAGATTTGTTCGGTTTAACTTTGTTGCCTTGAATGGAAGAATTGTAATGATTAACCTCTTGGCTAGCTTGATAATCCTTTTCGAAAAGTTCACGAGCCTTAATAAACATATGCATGATATAACCCTCCTTTAACATGATTAATAATAGGAAAGCCCTAACAGTAAATCGCAGTAAACTGAATGATATAGAAGCATTCAGTGCTTTTTTCAATACTGAAGAATAACTAAGGACTTATTTTGAAATATACCACGTTTTTTGGTGATTTCACACTCCTTTTCAATAATTTGTATAAAAAAGTTTGTATTGTATGAAAAGGCTTACCTGCATAGGCTGTTTATATTATCCATACAAGCCTATACCCTCACATACACCCACTCTCATAGGAAATTACTTAGATTGCTATAAGAATAAAAAACCTCTTAAGTCCATTAGTACATACCGACTTAAGAGGTTTCCTCATTATAGTTGCTGGCTTTGTGTGAAGGTGAACGAGGTAGCGTTACCGTTATACTCGTTCCTTTATTGATTTCACTTTCTAAGGCTATCGTTCCGTCGTGAAGAGAAACAATTTCATTTGAAATAGCTAGTCCTAAACCAGAACCACCTTGATTATAATTACTTTGATAAAAGGTTTCTAATACATATGGCAGGTCCTCATCTTTGATGCCAATACCACGATCCTGGATGGTTATGGTTACATCGTTTGGATTTCCTTGAACGGTTAAGTGAATAACGGAATGGGGGTGGGAATATTTCACCGCGTTGTCGTACATGTTGATTAATACTTGCTTTAGTCTGCTTCTATCACCCAGGATGTTCGTATCCCCTTCAACGGATACCTTCGTCTGGATATCTTTTTGGAGCGCTTCCGTCTGCATTTGTTCTTTTACTTCCTTTACAAGATTAGCGAGAGACAGCTTCTGCTTGTGGAGGATGATACGATGAGATTGAAGCCTGGAAAAATCCAGCAGATCCTCTACTAAATGTATTAAACGGTTTGTTTCAGCAGACAGAATAGTCATCCCTTGTTCCATTTCTGCTTTCGATAAATCTACTGCTCCATTTATCGTTTCAATCCACCCTTTTATCCCCGTTAAAGGGGTACGTAACTCATGAGATATAGAAGAGATAAACTCATTTTTCATTCGATCGGTTTTCTGAATTTCATCTGCCATGTAATTTAATGTCCTGGAAAGATCCCCTAGCTCAAATGGATACGCTTCCTTCAATCGACTTTGGAAATTGTTCTTTCCCATATATAATGAATCTCTTGTTATTTCCTTTATCGGCGTGACAATGGAATTCGCCAGTATGAGACTAATAATAAATACGATAACTGATATGATAGCACCTACAATTAGGGCAAGCCGCATAACACTCCAGATGGTAGCTGTCACCTGATACAGCGAACTAGAATATCGGAGAATAGCCAGTACTTGTCCGTTATATAATAGCGGGCTATAGGTAACGAGTATATCCTCCTTTGTCTCTTGATCCTGCTCCACGCGATACGTTGATTCTCCATTCAGTACCTCATCAGGAACCTGTGCCAATTGTTCTTTCTTAACCCCTGTTGAGCTCATCACAATGGACCCGCTTCTGGAAACAAGATCCACTTCAGCTCCATCATACTGCACACCATTTATAATATCATCACTATATTCATGATATTCTCTTAGTTCTTCACTCTGGTATTTTTTTAAAAAGGCGGAAGAGGTTTCTGCGTGATGTTGAAAGGTACTGGCTATCCCTTGATAGTAGTACTGCTTCACTCCAAAATAGACCATCACCTCCACTAGTAGCAGCATTAACACAATTACAGCCATAAACGAAAATATTACCCTGCGTTTCATGTGACAGAATCGCTCCATTCATAGCCCTTGCCCCATGAGGTCACAATAAAGGCAGGATCAGAAGGGTCTTCCTCTATTTTTTGTCGTAATCTTCTTATATTCACATCAACTATTTTAGGGTCCCCCATGTACGAACTCCCCCAAACCTTATCCATTAAATCATGTCGAGTGACCAATTGTTTCGGGTGACTTATTAGCTCTAATAAGAGCATGAATTCTGTAGGTGTGAGCTCAATAAGAGCTTCATTCTTCCATACTTTTTCTTCCTCCACCTTGAAAGTAAACGGTCCACTAGAAAGGAAGGAGGATGGGACTGGGGAAACACGCCGCAGCAGCGCCTTTATTCTTGCTATTAATTCATTAGGACTAAAGGGCTTTTGGATATAATCATCTGCTCCTGTTACTAATCCATTAATTTTATCCTCTTCCTGCGTTTTAGCTGTAAGCATAATAATACCAATATGGGAATTCATTTCTCTAATATACTCGCATACTTTCATGCCATCTATACCTGGTAACATTAAATCTAATACAATAACCGAGAATTCCTTTTGGCGATATAATTCAAGCGCTTGTTCACCAGTACTAGCTTCTACAACCTCATAACCAGCCCGCTTTAGGTTTAATACAATAAAGCTTCTAATGGACACCTCATCCTCCACCACTAATACTTGTGCCATATTTCTCTTCCCTTCTTAAGATAGCTGTTCGACCCATAACTGAAATACATTACGGACAGAGCCTAATCCATCTGGTATCTCATAAACATACTTCTCCGTTTTGGCAAGAACTTGATAGGATTTAGTTGGTTCATACGAAGAGGCGTCCTGCCATTTAACTTCAAAGAGTGTTTCCCCCTCAAGGGAGGTTATGCTCACCTGTGATTCTTCGGAATTTATTTGTACGTCTTCTCCCCATTCATCAGGGAACTGTATTACAAAATCTCCGTGGTAATAGTTACGCTGGATGTCGTTTAAGCCTGTTTCTCCGTCCCATTGCTTGTACAAATCAATCCACGGCGTCGCTACCATAGAAGTTTCCTGACCTGGTGGGGAAACCTTCGTTCCTACTTCAAGAATGCCATCCTTGTTTATATCTCTACTTTCCACAGGATAGGGGGAGGAAATTGGATCATCTTGAAAAACACGCACCAATTTTCCTTCCTCGTACACTATTAAATCCGACATACCTGAGTGAGCGCCAACCTGGCTATCCAGCCAAATCCCTTTCTTATGCTTACTAACCCTTCCTGCCGCAACATTATAATAAGCATTAACGTAGGGATCTATATCCAGTTTGGAGTTATATTTCAGCTTATTCGTCCCGTTAAATTCATACAGCTTGACATTAGCCGCTTCTAATCTCTTTAAGGTTATGAGTGTCATATCCTTTCTATTGTCTTCTGTCACATCCATAAGGACGAGATTTGTATATTCTTTTGAATCTATCTGTTGAAGGGCATTACCCTCAAGGTAATATAGTCGTAATTGATTGGACTGATTCTCTCCTTGCGTAGCCCCAATTAATAGCAGGGGAGGTGTATTGGATTGACTTACGAAGGTAAGATAATCTAATTCGTCTCCTTCAATCTGAGTCTTCACAATAGGTTCCCATGTACTGTCAAATGAAAAAACGACTAAATGAAAATATGAAAGATATTCCGATTCCTTATACAGCACTATTGCTTCTTCCTTGCCATCATCATTCAAATCCTTTTGAAAAATTGTCTGTTGATTGTCTCCTTTACGCGGCGCCATTAGAGGAGTATTACTAGGAACATGCTCCTCTATCACACGCTGTAAGGAGTACTGTTTCTCTCCTTTTGAAGGAGGAGAGATTAATTGGGCCGGAGGAGATTGGTGTAGTGCGCAGCCACTAATGAACAGAAGGAACCAAACTGCTCCCGCCATTTTTACCATTTTCTTCATTTATTTCCCATCCTTTGTTATATCGTTTGTATAGAACGAGATCAGGATACACATTACGATTGAAATTGAACTGGCTCCATGCTTTCTTGTACAGCCTTAAATGTAAACCCTTGTTCACTAAGAATAGACAACAATACATCCAGGTGCTCGAGAGTAGTTTGTCTTTCGTGCATGAGAACGACCATCGGCCTGTCTGTTTGACACAACATATTCACCTTATTGATGACCTTCTGCACATATCGCTTATCCTTGTACTCCCAGTCCTTGCTATCGATGTTCCAATCCCACAAATGGTATCCCTGCTGTTTCACTGCCCGCCTATATGCTGGTGTCATGTTAGGCACACTCCCATAAGGTGTACGAATTAAGTGAGATTGTTTTCCTGTTATAGAGTGCAATGTATGTTGGGCTTGGTTCATTTCAGACAGGACGGAATGCTTGGATGCATAAAACCTAGATTGATCATGGGATACACCATGCAGGCCTACCGAGTGCCCCTCTTCACTCATTCGTCGTACAGCTCCCTTATACCGCTTCATCTGAGGCTCCAGCATAAAGAAAGTAGCCTTTGCATTGTAATCATTTAATAAATTTAAGATGGCCTCTGAGTTCTGATTAGGCCCATCGTCAAACGTTAAATATATCACATCTTCCCTCTCAGGCTGTTCTCTTGGAAATCTTTGTTCTGGTACACTCTCCTTCTTGCTTAAAGAATGGGAAGCCTGATTAGAAAATGAAAGTGATGGCAAATTATCCTTCATAGGGTTATTCCATTGTATAAGTAAAATCAATAAAAGGATGACCACACATAGTATTACTATTTCTGTTCCAGCTATTTTTAGTCTTTTTTTACTGCGATCATTCACTGTTCTCTCCCCTTTTTCTCTATTTCTATACAAATAGTAATAAAGAGTCAGAGAGAAAGGGTAACAACGAGGTTACAAATTTGGCTAAGAAGAGAACTATTAGTAAGGATTACTACCTTAATACAAAAAAATCCCCCACACCAAATGGCGTGAGGGAACCTGTATTAGGCAGTTGCCTGATCTTCATCGAGATGCTTTTGTTCCGTTTTATTAATAACGGTTGTACCTACTAAATCACCGGTTACATTAAGGGAGGTGGCACCCATACCTACTAGAGCATCAATTGAGGTTAAAATAGCGACTGCTTCCATAGGAAGACCCACTTGAGTGAAGACCGTTGCTATCATAACGATACCAGCTCCAGGGACACCTGCAGTACCGATAGATGCGAGCGTACCAACAATCACAATAGTAAGCATTTCTGTTATCCCAAGGCTTGCACCTGTATAATTAGCTGCGAAAACAGCAGATACCGCAATGCGAATAGCTGCCCCATCCATATTAATTGTCGCGCCTAATGGGAGACTGAAGCCGTAAAGGCTTTTAGACAGCCCAAGACGGTTTGCTGCATTTAACGTAAGCGGGAGTGTACCAGAACTGCTTTGCGTAACGAATGCAGTAATCATTGGATTACGAGCTTGCGCAAAGAATTGCCCTGGACTTACCTTGAAAATCAGCATGATGACTACATATATAGCAATCTGTACCAACAGTGCTACATATAAGACTAGGACCATGTTTCCAAGGGATTTGATTGTGTCTATCCCCTGATTCCCTACTGTTTCAGCGATAATAGCAAAGATACCAATAGGAACATATTGCAGAATAACATTCATGATTTTAAACGTCGCTTCGTTTAAACCGTTTACTACCTTAAACACACTTTCCCCAAGTTCCTCGTGCTCCTGTGAATTTCTTAGGGCAGAGATGGCAATACCGAAAGTAAGTGCTGTAAAGATAATTCCAAGCAGATTCATTTCACTAAAGGCTTGTACGATATTAGTTGGAACGATATTTAATAGCACACTTGCTACACCAGGGTGTTCATTTGCTTCTATTGTTTGATCCGTTTGCGCAGAAACGCCGCTTCCCGGTTCCAGTAAGCTCGCAACAACAAGCCCTACCGTAATAGCCAGCGCTGAGGAAATAAGGTAGTATAAAAATACCTTCCCTCCCATCCTACTTAAATTGCCAGGACGAGTTTGGTTCACCCCAACAATCAGAGTAAATAAAATTAACGGAACGATGATAAACTGAAGCAATCGCATTAACAAATCACCAAGTGGTGCTAATACCGATGCTTGTTCGCCAACTATAATACCAACTATAATACCAAGAATAAGTGCAACCGAAATTTTAGCGATTAAGGAAACATTCAAGTATCCTTTCCACAATTGTTTCATTCTGTCCCTCCTCCTTTTTTTAATTCACATAATGTTTATCTAATTAATCAGGTTTAATAAAAGTACTAAATTACAGCGCACTTGTCAAAGTCAGTGCCTTTAATTCGAGATGTTTATCAATCGTATTCTACTTTAACCCGGCGAGGTATCATATGAAAAGCTAGATGCTCGCTCTTAGACCCACTTTCTCTACACAGTCTGTTACAATTATGCTATAAATTGATATGACCTATTACCTATACTAATTATTGTAAGGAGACAGCACGATGAACGTCATCCAAACTAAAATCCTTTTGTTCCTACTGAGTCATGCTAATCAATACGTTCTTATTCAAGTGTTAGCCAAGAAATTTCACTGTTCTGAAAAGACGATACGGAATCACCTGAAGCGGATAGAAGCCTATTTGCAGTCAGAATCCTTTCAGGCGGAAATAATCCGCAAACCAGGATTCGGCATTTACCTTAACATCCAACAAGACTATATAAGTCAATTATACAAACACTTATCAAAGATAAATCACGAAGAAGAATTGGATGAAGCAGAACGACGAATACAAATCACCTATAAATTGTTGATGGAAACAAAAGCAATCACTATGAAGGGATTATCTGCATACTATTTTGTCTCTAAGTCCATTATTAAAAAGGACATTGAAGCTATTCAAGAATGGCTTGCCCCCTTTCAGTTATCCCTAGCCTCTAAGCAAAGAATTGGCCTAGTCATTAATGGAACAGAAAAAAATAAACGCGCTGCCTTAGCTAGATTAACCTCATGGGAGAAAAACGGAGATTCAGGTAGCCTGATGATGGAGCAGCTGTTTGATCACCAGGAAATCGTCCTTGTCAGACAAGCGTTGCAATCCTTTCAGCATACTTATGACATCCCTTATGCTGACGAGACAGTAGAAGGGCTTATCCTCCATATACTCCTCACCATCAAGAGGATTAAATTACATAAGACGATGGTGATGTCAGAGGATGAATTGGCTACTTTAAAGCAGCAACAAGAATATGGATGGGCTTCGGAATTAGTTCGTTCATTAGAAAAACCATTTGTTGTCCATTTCCCTGAAGCAGAAATCGCCTACATTACGTTGCATATCAGAAGCGGTAGACTCCGCTATGGCACCCATTATCCGTCCTTTCCGGAAGAAACGACGGAAAAGCTGTCTTTGGTTAGCAATCACCTAATTGGCCATATCACAACGATATTTGGGTTTGACTTCTCAAGCGATGATCAGCTTAAAAATGGACTTCACACTCATCTGGAGACAACTCTAAAGCGATTGGAGTATGGATTTTCTGTGCCTAATCCAATGCTTGAAAATATTAAACAAATGTACCCTTACCTATTTGATCAAATTGTCTTTTCGTTGGACGAGATTAAGGATGCTCTTGCTGTAAATATTCCAGAGGAAGAAGCCGCCTATCTTGTACTTCATTTCCAAGCCTCGATAGAACGCTTTTCTTCCAGTCGGCATCATCAAGTGAACACACTCATTGTATGCCACATGGGAATGGGAATGTCGCAGCTCCTCCGTACCAAAATAGAGCGGCAGTTTCCGATGGTACAGGTGATAGCCAGTATTGCCAAAGCAGATGTAGCTCAATATATCCAGGAGCATACAATTGATTGCATTGTGTCAACGACTGAGCTAACCGTACACGATATACCAACTATTGTTGTGTCCCCCCTGCTAGAAAGAAAGGACACAGAAAGGCTTCAGCACTTTTTCAAAAACCCAAAGGATGCGATGACTACTCCGAAGAAAGAGTCCATATTATTGCAGT
Source organism: Pontibacillus salicampi (assembly GCF_042434395.1). Taxonomy (NCBI): domain Bacteria; kingdom Bacillati; phylum Bacillota; class Bacilli; order Caryophanales; family Bacillaceae; genus Pontibacillus; species Pontibacillus salicampi. The sequence continues at coordinate 68,310 of NZ_JBHLTP010000001.1, forward strand.
ACACTAGTCCGTTTCTTGTCTACTTGGACCAACCCGTAAATCATCGCTTTACCATTATCGAACAGCTAGCGAGGAAGTTGAGCAGCAAAGGATATGTGAAGCCAGAATATATGGAAAGCTGCATCCAGCGGGAGCAGTGGTCATCGACTAATATTGGTGGCTTTCTAGCCATCCCCCACGGCAGCCCCCAGTACGTAAATCAGTCGTCCATCGCCATAGCCACGCTGGAGGAGCCAATAGATTGGGGCACTGGCAAGGTGAAAATGGTCTGTTTATTAGGCATGAAATACAAATCTCAGGAGGAAGCGAGGCAACTATTTGAGGAATTGTCCACACTCAGCGAATCGCCCTCCTTAATACAAGCTTTAACGCAATCCAATGACGTCATGACGTTTTTATCATCCTTACAATCTAAATAAAACGAAATGTTCCACAGCCTCCGGTAATGAAAGCGCATTATTACCCCTCTTTTCCTTGTTACACTAAACATGTAAACGATAACAAAAGAGACGAAGGGGGATATTACGCATGAAACTACTAGCTATTACATCATGTCCCAATGGCATCGCCCATACGTACATGGCAGCAGAGAATTTACAAAAAGCTGCTGATGCACTCAATGTAGAGATAAAAATAGAAACACAGGGCTCCATTGGAGTAGAAAATGAATTCACACAGCAAGACATACAAGAAGCAGATGGTATCATCATTGCCGCAGACAAAACCGTTAACAAAGAGCGCTTCGTCGGGAAAAAGCTAATTGCTGTTGGAGTACAGGAAGGCATCAACTCTCCAGAAAAGCTAATTAACCGCATGCTAAACGGAGATGCCAGCATCCATCAGGAAAGCGGTGGAGGAAGCTCTTCTTCCGAGCAGCAGCAGGGTAACCAAAATGCCTTTTACCGCCACCTAATGAACGGCGTATCCTATATGATTCCATTCATCGTAATAGGTGGGCTGCTTATTGCCATTGCCCTTACGATTGGGGGAACATCCGAAACAGGAAGTGGTATTTCCATCCCAGAGGATTCCTTCTGGAAGACGATAGAAAGTATCGGCGCAGCTTCATTCTCCTTCATGGTTCCGATTCTAGCTGGCTTTATTGCCTACAGTATTGCCGATCGCCCTGGTCTAGCACCTGGTATGGTAGGGGGCTACATCGCAACACACGGAGAACTGTATGGAAGCGAAGCTGGTGCAGGCTTTCTTGGTGGTATTGTAGCTGGTTTCCTAGCAGGTTACATTGCCCTTTGGATTAAACGAATTAAAGTACCGCAGGTCATGCAGCCCATTATGCCAATTATTGTTATTCCCGTGTTGGCATCTCTTGCAGTAGGAATCATCTTTGTCACACTAATCGGAGCACCTATCGCCCAAGTATTCGTGGCTCTAACAAGCTGGTTAGAGGGAATGCAAGGAACTAGCTCCATACTGCTTGCCCTAATTCTCGGAGGTATGATTGCCTTTGATATGGGTGGACCAGTCAATAAAGTAGCCTTTCTCTTCGGATCCGCCATGATTGGAGAAGGCAACTACGAAATTATGGGGCCGATTGCGGTAGCCATCGCTGTTCCGCCAATCGGTATGGGACTTGCTACCTTCCTAAACCGTAAGAAGTTCCAGGCAGCTGAAATCGAAACAGGAAAAGCCTCCTTCACAATGGGATTGTTTGGTATTACAGAAGGCGCTATCCCATTCGCAGCTCAAGATCCATTCCGTGTCATTCCAAGTAACATGCTAGGTGCTATGGTGGGCGCTGTCATTGCTATGATGAGCGGAGTGGGAGACCGCGTTGCTCACGGCGGACCAATCGTTGGTGTCCTAGGTGCCGTTGATAACGTCATTATGTTCTTTGTCGCTATCATTGCAGGCTCCTTCGTTACCGCTATAACAGCTAACCTGCTAAAGAAGGATGTCCAACCAGCCACTAAAGAAAGGCCGGAAGCTACCGAAGAAGAGGAGCCTACTGAACACTCTGGAGACGGACAAGAGGAAGAAGTAAGCAGACTAGTAGATATCACGAGTAAGAATTTAATTGAGCCGAATCTTCGCGGAAACACACAAGAGGAGGTCCTCGATGAAATGATCGAGCTACTGAATCAGGATGGTATCGTTCAATCCAAAGCAAATGTGAAAGAAGCCATTCTGGCCCGCGAAGCAGAAAGTACTACAGGCATCGGCATGAACATCGCCATCCCCCACGCTAAATCGAATGCTGTGACGAAACCAAGGGTTGTCTTTGGTATCAAGCAAGATGGCGTGGATTGGCACAGCTTTGATGGAACACCCGCAAAGCTAATCTTTATGATCACCGTTCCTCGAGATAATGAGGGAGATCAACACTTAAAAATCTTACAGATGCTATCCCGCAAACTAATGGACGACACATTCCGTGAACAGCTCCTGCAAGCAAGAACTAAAGAGGACGCATACAAGCTCTTAGAAAGTATAGAATAATAAAGGAATCCCGAGCCAATTTGGTTCGGGATTTTTTTGTAGTCACTATGAAGGTTTCCCGTGTAAAGGAAGAAACAGAACTATTCATCAAAAGATAGTAGTCCGCTTACCCAGTCACCTCATTGGTAAGATAGCGTCCCATTTTAAATTCTCTTGACCATAGCTAAATAAACCGAAGAGGCAATGCTTTGAATGAAGAAGACAACCATAACATAATGCATAAACAGCTCTCGAGGCATTATATCTACAATAGCCACTAGGATAATTCCAAGTATGACACCACCGGTTAATATGGAGTAGGAGAATGATTTAATTTTGAGAATTAACCACCTCCCCCTCTCATCAGTTGATTCCTTCTTTCTTTCGAAGTTAGCCTTGTATATTCACGCCATGCACACACCGTACGCACACCCTCTAAAACCCCTCTCGTTGCACGCTATATCACACGGCGTACGCATGAGATACGCATGTCCTGCATATACTGATGGTGTGTGACATCACATGCCGATATGATGTGCACCAGATTCCACACGACATACGCATACCGCGTGGCACATCATGACATCACACCGCATGCGCACGATATATCGATACGGTGTCACACACGATAGGCTCTTTACCTATCATTCCATGCGTATCACTTACATAATAGTTGTATCAAATGGTTCTTTAAGACCCTTAAAACTCCCCTAACTATATTAAGAGAGACTTTTCAGAGACATAAAAAGACCTACCTGTTACTCTCCAGGTAGGTCCCTAGTTCTTTTACGATGAAATAAGAGCGGAAGGGCATACGCCTGCTCTTCCTTCTAAAATATTCTCTCCATGGCTTGTTCTACTATTCCATAAATAACTATTGTCAGCCCAACAGTAAATCCTAAAAACAAATAAAATTTACGTTTGGTCATGGTAATAACATTGTCTTCTTTTTTAGCTTTATCCATGAGCAGATAACCACCTTTTTTAAAATTACCACCAGCAAGTAGTGAAGTGTTTAACACCGCCCCTATATGTACTATATATATATTTAAGTTTTTTGGATATTTTTTTACAGTTTACATGCAAAACCGTTCCGATTTCTTTCCTGGTCGCGCTATCGCGCGACCTTAATAGATACATAGGGTCCGCACTACCTATACTCCTCGCAATCTATTAATATATTCCTATAATCCCTTATGCTAGAAAGGGAGGAAGAGAATAGCAAAAGATGTGTTCTCTATCATAAAAAAGGAGCATCCAATCATGAAAAGTTGCGCCGCAGTATGGGCATAGAAATCAGGGACCCGTTGGAGATATTCGTGGATGAGGACCAAATCATCATGAAGAAATACAAAGCGGATAAGGCTTGTTTTATCACAGGAGAGATAAGCGATAAGAACATTCAGCTACCAGGCGGCGCGTATGTCAGCCCGGAAGGAAAAGAGATTCTGAAGGAATATCTACCGGACTAGCAATAAAATAATAAAGAAGCCTATTATCGGTCACGTAGAGTTGGGAAGGATGGACGCAGATGATTGGGGAAAAAGTGAGGTATTACCGGAGGAAGCAAGGATGGAAGCAATCCGAATTGGCTGCAAAAGTCGGACTAAGCACATCGCAGATATCGATGCTGGAAGCTAATAAACGAAAAACCAATAGCGAGACGGTTGTTCGCATAGCTCGCGCCTTGCAGGTGTCGATGGCGGACCTATACGAAGAAACATCAACAGAGGAGCTAATCGATGCGGAGGAAGAAGCGTGGCTCGCTCTGGTCGAAGAATGGAAGGAAAAAGGCTACAAGCCAGAGAAGATACGCAAATGGATAGAGGCTATCGAGACGCTTCGGTCCTAAGAAAAAACCATTCCTATTAGACTGACCTAGTCATTCGAGATAAGAATAAACACCTTCTTAGGCTTCTGAATGAAAAACAAGTCTGCTAAATAAGGCGGCAGACTTATATAATTTTAACCCAACGATTTTGCAAGCATTAAAGGAACATATATGAGCCCATATACGCTTGATATCCTCCTTCGGACATGTCGTCAGGGTCGCCTTTGCGTAAAACGAAGGGAGGTGAAACTAAGTTAGATGGGTCTCCTGCTGGTAAAGTGACATCACAACACCCCAAATTATTGCACCTTGGTTGCAATCAAATGTTCCTAATTGCAATCCTCCTCTCCCGTATGGAAAAAACTTGCATGGGGATAACTGCTGGTTCAATCGACTTCTATGGGATAATCAATCGTTATACAATAAGTCCCCTTACACCTTCCTTCCTCTTCCTCACCTTGGCAAGTTATCTCGACTTCCGTTACATCCGCATAGGATCTAGAAACCGTAGTATGTGGTGGTACTTGAAACGTATCCATCATCCCAGTGGAATTGGTAACTGTCACCACAAGTTCAGAGGCACAACCATATTCATAAAACACACTCACCGAACCAGATGGCAAAAGTTCCGTGGTCCCCCAAATTGTAAATCCATTTGTATTGCAGGGAAGGTAGAAATCTCCCGCTATCTCATTGGAAGCTATACACGTTTTAGGTTCTGGCATAGGAGGGCGTAGTGGATAGATGTTAGCGCACCCTTCTGGGGGCATATACATCTCACAGACATCCTTGCCCTTCTTCGATGTACGCAATCGATTTCCTCCTCTCTTTGTATAATACACCGATAACAAGATGTGCTAATGTAGTATATGTGAAGCACCATTTCTTCGTTTAGGCTAGAGTGTATACAAAAAAAAGCAGGCTAATGCCTGCTTTCTCGGTCTTGGTGCAACGTACTACCTCCAACCGGCAGTGGGGGAGTCATGAGGAAGTGATGCAAAATATTAATGATTCCCTAGACCAAAACAGTAGCCCAATAGAGGAAAATTGGCATGCCAAAACATCTCGTAAAGTACCCTAAGAATGATAGATACGCAAACAATACTGACATACCTCCTTATCAGCACTGTTTAATAACTATAATTAATGGATAAGGATACTTCCACGGTAGAAGATCCGGTCCCACCCACGCCAACCAATTCAATGAGATTCATATCATTCAATGTAATACCCTGACACGCTTCAGGAGCCACGGTTAACTTGAGCCCCCCGTTTACAAACACGTTTACCGAAGGTGCTCCTTCAATACCAAAGTTCTCTACCCGTACCGTGCCGTTAATAATGAAATTTGTATCATCTCGCCAAATGAACGTCGTTTCCTGATCCTCTACCACAGCTGTACAACACATGGCATCAGATGCGCAACAAGACCCATTTCGGCACCCACCTATTTGAGACATATCCCTTTTTCCTCCATTCTCATGACTACATTCCTCTTAGACGACTAACTCTCCCATCCTTGCATTCCCATTTCTTGTACTGAACCGTCTCATGATAGTTCAGTTTATCCTATGTTGAAGTTCTTTCAACGGTATAGACGAATGAGGATTCCTTCATCAAAGAACTTAATCCGAATGGAGACAATCACACCCCGAGGTTTCCTTGCATCGACAACAAGGGTGCGTATCACTCGTCAATGTGGATGTAATGGTAAAAGGGACTTCAATACCGCCACTAAACTCCCCAATTGGACAACCATCTGAAGTATTAACATCACCAAAAAAAGTACCATCCACCGTAATAGGTTGATTAGACGCTCCTTCTTCTACCAAAATCACCAATTCTAAGCAACAACAAAGAGTTGGGCAAGGTTTGACGGATACCAAGCAATCAAGGGCATAATCGCCAAGAGCTATAAGAGTCTCCTTTCCATCAGGACTAATAACTCCGAAAAAAGATCCTTCTGGGCACCCTGAACCACATCCCCCAAAATCCTGAAATGTAGCAGGACCGTTCAAATTAATTTCAACAAACCCGATAGAAACAGAAGCTGTTGCGGGACCAGTACAACCTGCCAGTGAAAAACATGTTGGGACTTGCAATCGAAACGTTTGACCAGGACATAAGAATTTGGGAGCGATAGCTGTTAAAAAGAACATCGATTCTTCAGGATCAGTAGGCCACCGTTCTTCCACTTTATTATTTTCCAAACATACCGATTTCCCTTTACATCTATTACAACCACACTTCCCCATACCGTTTTCCTCCTGTTTTACTCGTTATTAATGCATACTATGTAGCAAGGACGAGGTCTGTGTGGTGTTTCCCCCATGTAATACATTCCACTGGAATAACGAGAAGAAGTGTGGCTCGCTCTGGTCGAAGAATGGAAGGAAAAAGGTTACAAGCCAGAGAAGATACGCAAATGGATAGAGGTTATCCAGACGCTGCGACCCTAAAAAAAAAACCATTCCATACTAAGTGGAATGGTTTCTTCTATACGATGGCGAGCTGCTCTACCATGTCACACCTGCCAGCTCTAACTGTCGCCTCGCTCGCCGGAATATATAATCCAATGTTTCACCAGGCTTAATCGTTCCGTCAGGTGCTAACGGCTACAACGACCTTCACCGTTCGGGACTCTAACCCTGAAGCTTGTGCCCATGCCGGGCACACCAAAAAAAGAACTCCTTGCAGTACAAGAAGTTCTTTGTAGTGGAGCATAGCGGGCTCGAACCGCTGACCTCTACACTGCCAGTGTAGCGCTCTCCCAACTGAGCTAATGCCCCGTATGTATGCTGATATTTTCCATTATACTGTAGAAATGAGAGAGTCTGCAACTCTTTTTTCGCTTTCTACTAGACTCTCTCCCCCTATTCAATCACCCCCTCTACAACTTATAGAGGGGGTGATTGTTAATGACTATTTCTTAGCCTCGTGCACCTTTAACTGCTTTCCTTTAATCGTTTTGTTCTTCATCGTCTTCAACACATGAGGACCTTTGCCGTTTAGGATTTCAACATAGGAAAGGTTATCTTCAATAGTAATGATGCCGATGTCGTCAGCGGTTACTCCATTAATGTTAGAGATGGTGCCAACGAAGTCTACCGCACGGATCTTTTTCTTTTTGCCGCCATTGAAGTAAAGCTTCATAATGTCCTTACTTAGGGTTTTGCTTTTGTCCTCCTTCACGGTCGGCTGGGCGTTGATTTTTTTATAGAATCTGTGTTTGTTGCTTTCCACTTCAGATGGTGCGGGTGGTTTGGCTTTTGGTATGCGGAAGCCGATATAGGATTCTATTTGATGGATGTATCTCTTCTCTTTCGGAGTGGCGAGTGTTATGGCTTGTCCGATTTTGCCGGCTCTTCCTGTTCTGCCGGTACGGTGCACGTAGCTTTCTTTCTCTACCGGAACATCATAATTAATGACGTGGGAAACACTGTCAACGTCGATTCCTCGTGCTGCTACGTCTGTTGCGACGAGATAACGATACTTCCCTCTTTTAAAATCGTTCATTACTTGAAAGCGTTCCTCTTGTGTTAAATCTCCGTGGAGCTTCTCGACAGGGTAATTAGCTTTGTGTAACACGTGATGAAGGCGGTCAACGTTCTCTTTTGTCCTGCAAAACAAGATACAGCTGTCGGGGTTTTCCACCACTGTAAGATCCTTCAGCACCTGCTGCTTCTCCTGTTCCTCTACCTCTAGCAATGAATGATAGATGGTTTCTGTCGTAATCCCCTTTGCTTCTATCTCCACATGGAGGGGGGCGTTCATTATGGTATCGCTTAATGCTGTCACATCCTCAGTCATCGTTGCAGAGAACAGCATGTTTACTCGCTCTTTTGGAAGCTCCTCTAATATGGCGGATACTTGTTTAATAAAGCCCATATTGAGCATTTCGTCTGCCTCATCAATAACAAGATATTCTAACCTTTCTAGTGGGAACGTTCCCTTTTCGATATGGTCGAGCACCCGTCCTGGGGTACCGACGACAAAGTGGGATTTCTGCTGTAGCTCTAGCTTTTGACGATCAAAGCGTTGCTTCCCAAATAGAGCAGTAGCTTTTATCCGTTTAAAGCGCCCAATGTTGGTGATGTCCTCTTTTACTTGTGCTGCTAGTTCCCTTGTAGGGGTGAGAATGAGAGCCTGTGGCTTGTTCTCCTCCCAATCGAGTAATTCAACAAGAGGAATACCAAAGGATGCGGTCTTCCCGCTGCCTGTTTGGGATTTCACCACCAGGTCCTTCTTTGCTAGCGCATGGGGAATAACCTTCGCTTGTACTTCGGTTGGTGTTGTATATCCTAAGCCATGCAGCGCATCTAGGATTGGCTTACTTATTCCAAAGGAGTGGAATGTATCTATAGTCATTACGTAACCTCATTCTTATTTAAGACATGTCTCTCCATTATAAGTCATTCGAGCTTCCCTTACGAGAGCCTTATGCATCCTTTACTGAATGAATATGGAATAGACATTATTGATAGCCAGCAGAATTAGTATAATTATTCCTACAATCGCAATACCATTCTTTAATGGAGTATTCTTTAAATCTCCCATTAGTTGTTCATCATTAGCAAGTTGTAAGAGGGCTATCGCGATAAATGGCACGATGACTATAGTGACGGCCTGGGCAAAGATAATCAATTCAATCGGTGCACTCCCAAATACTATGGCGACGATGGAGCCAAATAGCATAACTCCAATAATAGCAAGCTTTACTTTCTTATTGGATAAGGAATGACCAATACCTATACCATCAGACAGCATGGCTCCGCCAATCGTAGCGTTCCCCATTATGGAGGAAAAGGAAGCTCCGAATAACCCTAGCATGAAAATAATAGTAGCCCAATCTCCATAAATAGGAGACAATGCCTGCCCCATTTCCGCTACTGTATTTATTTGTATTCCTTCTGGCTTTAAGATAGCGGCGGCAGCAATCATAACCAATAAGGAAATGAGACCTAACAAGAATATACCAATAAACGACTCTTTGATTCCTTGACTGGCATTATTTCTTGTCCAGCCTTTTTCTTGAACAAGATAGGATTGATAGCTTGCTCCAACTACGGAGAAGCACGTTGCTGTAAAAGCGATGATAAGCGGCAGGGACCCTGTTGGAACAGTTGGTATCAGACCAGTGCTTATGTCTCCGACAGATGGTTTTGTTAAAACAACGGTCAATAAGAATGACGCTAGCATCAATAGGACAAGTCCAATCATTAATTTCTCTAGGACGGTATAAAAATCTTTAGCAAATAGCAATAACGCTCCCGCTAAGGTAAATAAGACAATGTACATAACTGGTGCTCCACCTAAAATCATCGAGGAAGCTACTCCAATTCCTATAGAATTCCCAGCTTGAAAGGAAGCTGTAACGAGAAAGGCCCCAACACCTGCGAGGATGGCGCCCCACTTTCCCCACCGTTGCTGGATAAGCTGAATAAAAGAGGTATGTGAAGCAATACCGATCCTCGTACTCATCTCCGTAAAGGCCACCATTAACAAAATGGCGACTAATACTATCCAAATAAGCTGATTGCCGTAAATAGCTCCAATCTTAGAAGATAAGGTTAAGCTTCCTGGACCGAGTACTAGTGCTGAAGTGATAAATGCAGGTCCAATATATACTAGCCAACTGCTTTTCCTTGTTTTGAAGGTTGTGGTACCCTGTTCCTTTTTAATCTCCACTTGTTTACCTCCCTATTATTTGAATTATCTGTATATTTATTTTATTATATATCACCTTTCCTTTAAGGAAATGTCTTTAATAGGACCATAATTCCTTCTACTTTTTTAGAATGTCGTTAGGAACGATTAGTTTTATGGAAGAGAAGGAAAAGGAAATTTTTATCAAAAGAATTCTATTTTTTCAACGATTTCTCGACTCAAACATAATATAATTAAGATAGGCATAAAAGGAGGCATATAAATGGAGATGCAAGAAATGATGAACGCTATTCCATGGGGTATTGTAATCCCCCTCATTGTAATAGAAACGATTTTATTAATCGTGGCGCTTGTGGATTTAGCACGTATCGAAAAGACAAATGGTCCGAAATGGTTGTGGGTGGTCATTATCTTATTCGTCAACTTGTTTGGTCCCATTGCGTATTTCCTTGTTGGAAGGAGACACGATTAGATGACTTTTGTAACTGTCAATCAGCTAACTAAGCAGTTTGATAAAAACATCGTAGTCGATCATCTGTCCTTTTCCTTACAGAGTGGATCCTGTGTCGCCCTTCTTGGTCCTAACGGGGCGGGTAAAACGACGACCCTTCGTATGCTGGCCGGGTTGATGCAGCCAACAAACGGAAGTATTGACATGGAAGGTAACTCGAACAAAAGCGACTATCGTGCCAATATTGGCTATCTACCACAGTACCCCGTTTTCCATAGCTGGATGACTGGAATGGAATTCCTTATCTATGTGGCACGCCTCGCCCACCTTACTAAGAGGGAAGCTACTACACGAGCTGAAGCAATGCTTGATCAAGTAGGTATCTCAGAGGCGAAGCACCGGAGAATTGGTAAATATTCTGGTGGGATGAAGCAGCGGCTAGGGATAGCCCAGGCAATGATTCATCAACCAAAACTTCTATTATTAGACGAGCCTGTCTCCTCCCTCGATCCTATTGGCCGTAGGGAAGTGCTCGACCTTTTGGAGGAGCTGAAACAAGAAACCACCATCCTCTTCTCCACTCACATCCTTAGTGATGCGGAGGAAGTAAGTGATGAACTGCTTCTCCTCCATAATGGCCGTATAGTAGAGTCTGGAACTTTACATGAGCTGAAGGAAGCTCACCCAACAACACACCTAACTATTTCGTTTACGAAGCTAGAAGATTATTACATAACAAGCTTACAGCAACTACAGGAAGTGACAGAGGTAATTCCAGAACAATCTCGCGTGACCATTCAGGTTACCGATGTGCAAGTGGCTAGACATAAAATATTATCGCTAGCATCAGAGGAGAACTGGCCTATCACCTCCTTTGAGGTCGGCCAAGCATCACTGGAGGATTTATTTATGAGGGTGGTGAACCGATGAATCAGTGGTGGACAATTTATCAAAAAGAAACACTGGAAAAATGGAGAAGCTTTAAATGGATTTGGATTCCACTCGTCTTCTTTCTCCTTGCCATTACCGATCCACTCTCAACCTATTACATGCCAGTCATTATCGAGAGCTTTGGAGGACTTCCAGAAGGAGCTACTATTGATATTCCAACGCCGCCTGTTCCAGATGTATTGATGATGAGCTTTGGGCAGTTCGATTTGATAGGGATGATTATTATGGTCATTGTGACTGCAAGCCTCATCGCCGGGGAACGAAAAAGTGGAGTAACAGAGCTCGTGCTCGTTAAACCTGTCCGGTACAGCTCTTACATTAGTGCCAAATGGGCCAGTATGGTATCTCTTATCCTATCAAGTACTTTTATTGGGGTAATGGCAAGCTGGTATTATATCAACCTGTTATTCGGTGAGCTTTCCTTCGGAAGTGCGATGGCTGCATTTGCTTTTCATGCAGTATGGTACGTTTTTATTCTGACTCTAACCCTCTTTTTCAGTACGATGTTTAAACTACCAGGGCTAGTCGCGTTTATTTCGATTCTAGTGCTCGCTCTTTTAAACCTGTTCAATTCTGTATTTCGTAGACAGGTTGAATGGCTGCCGCCACAAATGAGCTTCCATATTCGCAGCATGCTGGGGAGTGAAACTGTAACAGGCGAAATGTGGGCAACTACAGGGTTTACGCTAGTATTAATTACAGCACTGCTGGCAGCTTCCGTGTTTGTGTTTCGTAAGAAGGAGATGGCTGCATAAACTATCATAGGAAAGCGTGTCACAATAAAAAATTAGTGCTACAGGAGGAATTCTACAGTACAGAGGTGCTGTAGAATTTTTCTATTCCCCTCATCAAATTACTTGTAAAGTACTTTCAGACATGAGATACTGTCATTAAATCAAAATAATTTGATTAAAGAAAGTGTGGGATTATAATGAAAGAACTCCCGATATTAGAAACGTCTAGCGAGGTTGATTTTTCTTCATACGTGCACAAGTTTAAAGCGTTATCTGATGAGAAACGACTCCACATCCTCCATTTGCTGACACGAAATGGCAAGACGTGTGTATGTGATTTAGAGGAAGTAGTGCAGCTTTCCCAATCAAAGATTTCTTACCATCTCAAGATACTTCTAAATGCCGGCTTCATTGATAAGGAAACGAAAGGGACTTGGAGCTATTACTCCATTAATGAAGAAGCAGTCAATGCCATTCTTTCTGAAGAGCTTTGCTGTATATTCAGGCCTAACTAGAGAAGCTATTGCGTTTCTCTACGAGCAATACATCAAAAAAATTTGATATAAGGAGGAATTTTCATGTCATCATTACCCGTTATTATTATTGGTGGTGGACCGATTGGATTAGCTGCTGCTGCGCAATTAGCGGAGCGTCAGGAGAATTTTATCGTAATAGAGAAAGGAACCCAGGTAGGGACGAACTTTTTAGACTATGGTCATGTCAGACTCTTCTCTCCATGGAAATACAATATGGACAGTGCTGCGAAACGGCTGCTTATCCAACATAATGTACGCATGCCAGATGAGGAATATCTACCTTTCGGCAAGGAAATTGTAACCGACTACTTAGAGCCCCTTGCTCAACTTCCAGAAATAAAGTCAAACATGTCATACAACAGTGAGGTCTTGGCCTTAACTCGTAAAGGAATAGATAAAGTAAAGGATGCCAACCGCGCTCAATCACCATTTGTCGTTCAATACAAACAAAACGATGCCATCCACTCCATAGAAGCACGAGCTGTCCTAGATGCTACCGGCACGTGGCAAACGCCGAATCCAATTGGTTCAGGTGGTATAGCGGCTGATGGTGAACGAGATGCAGGCGCTCGTCTTCGATATGGTATCCCTGACGTATTTGGAGCAGAGAAGGAAAGATATGAAGGAAAGCAGGTTGCTGTTGTCGGTAGCGGGCATTCGGCCATTAATACACTGCTCGATTTAGCACAATTAGAAGGTAAGAAGCCGCATTGGATACTTCGAAAGAAAGATGTAAAAGAGACATATGGCGGTATGGAAGACGATGCATTGCCTGGACGTGGAGCACTGGGTACACGGATACAGAAAGTGGTTGAGAGTGGTCAGGTTGTCGTTCATACCCCGTTCTTCATCCAATCGCTCTCTCAGCACACGGATGGTACTATTTTGATCCAGGGGGATACGCATAGCATTGAAGGAATCGATGAAATCATTGCAGCTACTGGCTCCCGTCCGAATTTTGATATCCTTCGAGAAATTCGGTATCAAGCGGATCCTGCTATTGAGTCCGTACCAGAATTGGCAGAATTGATAGACCCTAATATTCATAGCTGCGGAACTGTACGCGCTCATGGGGAAAAAGAGCTTCGTCAGCCTGAAGCCAACTTTTATATCATTGGTGCGAAAAGCTATGGTAGAGCTCCTACCTTTCTCATGGCTACCGGCTACGAACAAGCTAGATCTGTCGTCGCTTACCTATGCGGAGATATAGAAGCAGCTCGGGATGTGCAGCTTAACCTTCCTGAGACAGGTGTATGTAGTGCTAATCTAGTTTATCCAAGCGATGATAATAACCAAGGCGAATGCTGCTAACAGGTAATGATTTCCATACCAATTAGCATAATAACCTTAATATAGTAAATAACTAAGCCAAATCAAGCCATTTTTCTTGATTTGGCTTTTGTATGTACCGAAAATAAAAATGAGTATTCCTTTTGACTTTTTGTGCATTCTATTTTATGGTTTAAATACTTAAACATATAAACATTATTAATGATGAGGTGACTACAAATGAAACCAACTGCTCTTATTACTGGTGCTTCTAGTGGTTTAGGGTACGAATTCGCACGCCTATACGCTGCCAATGGCTATAACCTAATTGTGGTAGCGAGAAACGAACAAAAGCTTCAGCAGCTAAAGGAAGAATTAAGTCATGTTGATGTAATGGTTATACCGAAGGACCTATCTCAGCCTAATGCTGCCCAAGAGATATATCAGACTGTAACCGATCAGCAATTACATGTTCATGTACTAGTCAACAATGCCGGATTTGGTCTGAATGGAGAGTTTGATAAACTTGCTCTAGCGGAACAGCAGGACATGATTCAAGTAAATATCACCGCCCTTACAGACCTGTCCTACTTGTTCTTACCAGAAATGAAGAAGCTGGCGAAGGACTCTAGTCATACTGGAATCCTAAACGTAGCTAGCACTGCTGCATTCCAGCCTGGTCCTGGCATGAGCGTATATTATGCATCGAAGGCCTATGTGCTTTCCTTCTCCGAAGCGCTTCACGGAGAATTAAAAGGGACAGGCGTACATGTTACAACACTATGTCCTGGAGCAACTGAAACGAATTTCTTCAAGGCTGCTCGCGGTGAAAAAATGAAACTTGCCTCCTCTGCTATGAGTGCTAGTGTCGTAGCAAAGCAAGGCTTTGAAGGCTTTATGAAGAAACAGGGTGTTGTTATTCCAGGCCGCTTTAACTCCGTTGGTGCAGTGGCAGCTAAGTTCCTCCCCCGCTCCTTAGCAGCGAGTATCGCCAAAAATATGAACAGTGCTGAATCTTAAAATCTGGCTAGTAGGATGATAAGAATCTAGCCCATCCCAGCTTGTCATGTAACAAAATAGAGCTCCCTTTCCTTCAAGAGGAAAGGGAGCTCTTTGTTTTGGACGGAAAAATCGTGTTGTAATAGTCCTCAATCGGTTGGCAGCAGTATTTATGGGCGAATTTTGGTATTTATGGGCTGATTTTTATATTTATGGGCGTATTTTCAAAAATATGGGCGAATTTCGAAATATATGAGCGAATATAAAAAAATATGGGCGTCTAAAGGTTCTATAGTAACAAAAAAGCTTGCAGAGAAACCGGAGCTTCTTTACAAGCGGAAAGCCGTATAGCTAAGCTAAGATTCGGCATTGTTTTTCTCTTCGGAGGAATCCTTCGTTTCTTCTTCATAAGCATGATACTCTGTCTTCTCCTCTAATCGATAGGTAGTATATTTTTCATTTCTTGTGATGCGTTTTTCCTTCTGGGATTCCTCTTGTTCTGGTTCATCTTCTGCCTCTTCTATTAGTTCCTCTTCTATGATTTCTTCGACTTCTTTTACTAGTTCTTCTTCGGTTGTCTCCCCGTCTGAGTTTGGAAGTAGTGGAAGTTTATTTTCGCCTGGGGAGTTTATGATTCCTAGTAATATTAGTATAGAAAGAATGAGGTTGATATAGACGTCAAAATCCACGTCTATTACTCCACAATCCTGTAAAAACAAGGATACTAGCGCAAGTATTGCCACCCATAACCGGTATGATCTCCAGCGATTCATGTCATCCACCCTCCTTCTCATAGATTGCATGAGGCATAGCCTCATAGAATACTATATGCAGATTGTCGTTTCTTGACTGTCATTTTGTTCCTTATTCACATCTAATAATGAATATTCTATTTTGACCGTGAATAGAGTGATAGTGCGCTTACTAGGGTGAAAGGGAGATGTGATGATGTGCATTCCTCATTAAATAATCTTGTGTTAGAGGTAAAAGGACTAAGAACATCCTTTTACACATCAGAAGGTGACATACCAGCAGTAGATGATATTGATTTACATGTAGAACGGGGGGAAATCCTTGGCGTTGTTGGGGAGTCCGGATGTGGAAAGAGCGTAACCTCGCTCTCTATCATGGGGCTTATTCCTTCTCCACCAGGACGTATTGTTGCAGGGCAAATTTTGTTTGAAGGAGATAACCTGCTCGATGCGTCCGAGAAGAAAATGCGCTCGATTCGTGGAGATGATATAGCCATGATCTTTCAGGAGCCGATGACCTCCCTCAACCCTCTGTTTACCATCGGCAACCAATTAATAGAAGCTTTATCTACGCACCGCAGCTGGTCGAAGAAACGCTACCAGGAACGAGCGGTCGCTATGTTGGAATTAGTAGGACTGCCAAGGGCCAGAGAACTAATGCATGCCTACCCTCATGAATTATCAGGCGGAATGCGTCAGCGTGTCATGATTGCTATGGCCATCATATGCGACCCAAAGCTTCTTATTGCGGACGAGCCTACTACCGCACTTGATGTTACCATCCAAAAACAGATACTTCGTCTAATGAAAAAAATAAATGACACACTTGGTACCTCCATCATGGTCATTACTCACGATTTAGGGGTTGTAGCAGAGATATGCGATCGAGTGGTGGTTATGTATGCTGGGAAAATTGTCGAAGAAGGCAGTGTAGAAAGTCTTTTTCACCATCCAAGTCATCCTTATACAAAAGGATTGCTTGCTTCTGTTCCAGACATACGCTCCAAGTCAGAAACACTTTATTCCATCCCCGGAAATGTTCCTAAGCCAGGCTCCATCATGAAGGGTTGTCGTTTTGCGCAGCGCTGTACCTCCGTAATGGATCATTGTTTTACAGAGGACCCGCCCCTCATTTCTATAAAGGACTCTTCTCAGAAGGTTCGTTGCTTCTTATATAACGGAGAGGAGGAGCCTGCCCATGAAGCAACCACTCCTTGAAGTACATCATTTAAAAAAATACTTCCCTGTTACAGGGGGTGTCTTCAAACGTAAAATGGGGGAGGTAAAGGCCGTAGACGACATCTCCTTCCAGGTTTATAAGGGCGAGACACTTGGGCTCGTCGGCGAAAGTGGTTGCGGGAAATCCACAACCGGCAGAGTGCTGCTCAGACTTTTAGAAGCAACAGAGGGAGAAATCATCTTCGAGAACAAGCATGTTTCCAGACTTTCATCCAAGGAATTAAAGGAACTCCGCAAGGAAATGCAGTTGATTTTCCAAGATCCGCTTGCTTCATTAAACCCCCGACACACTGTGGAGAAAATTTTAGAAGAGCCACTGCTCGTTCATGGTGTCAGCAGCAAGGAAGAACGAAAACGATTAGTACAAGAAATGCTATCTGTCGTTGGTCTCGATGAGTATCACAGCAAGCGCTATCCTCACCAATTCAGCGGCGGGCAACGTCAGCGGGTTGGTATTGCCCGCGCCCTTATGACACACCCAAAATTAATCATTGCGGATGAGCCCGTCTCCGCCCTAGATGTATCCATTCAATCTCAAGTATTAAATTTATTGAAAGAATTGCAGCGCAAATTTGAACTGACCTACATTTTTATTGCTCACGATTTAGGGGTGGTTCGTCATATTAGCGACCGGGTGGGCGTAATGTATTTAGGGAGGTTGGTCGAGCTTACGGAGAGCTCTGCTTTATACGAAGAGCCTCTCCATCCTTATACGAAATCGCTGCTTGCGTCTGTACCTATTGCTGATCCAACTGCGAGAGATGAGGAGGAGATGGTACTAGCAGGTGAAATGCCAAGCCCCGCTAATCCTCCTAAAGGATGTGCTTTTCACACTAGATGTGTTGAGTGTATGGACATTTGTAAAACAGAAAGACCAGCCTATGTGGAAATAAAACCAGATCATTACGTGGCCTGTCATCTTTATTCCGATTCGACAGACCATGCATGATATAACCATTTCGAAAGGGGAACTAGTTGATGGCAAAACGTCTCGGGTTATTTGTATTGTTAGGTATGCTCCTTCTGTCCATAGCCTTAGTTGGCTGTAATGGAGATTCAGAGGAGGAGAAACAAGAGGAACAAAAGGAAGAAACCAATCAAGAGGGAGAAGAAAAAGAAGGAGATTCCGCTTCTAAGGATACATTAATTTACGCTCGTGGCGGTGACTCTACTGCCCTTGACCCTATTACTACCACAGAAGGAGAAACATTCCGGGTAACAGAGAATATTTTTGAAACCCTGTTAAACTATGAAGAGGATAATACAGAGCTGACTGCTGGACTAGCAAAGGAGTGGGACGTAACAGAGGATGGACTCACCTACACATTCACCCTGGAGGAGGGTGTCACCTTCCATGATGGTACTGCATTTAATGCAGATGCCGTAGTGTTTAACTTTGAGCGCTGGATGAATGGGGATGCAGAGAAATTCCCGTACTATACGATGTTTGGCGGCTTTAAAGGCGAAGAAGGACACGTTATTAAGGAAGTAAAAGCAATAGACG
The DNA here is from genome assembly GCF_042434395.1 of Pontibacillus salicampi. Taxonomy (NCBI): domain Bacteria; kingdom Bacillati; phylum Bacillota; class Bacilli; order Caryophanales; family Bacillaceae; genus Pontibacillus; species Pontibacillus salicampi. Next base: position 86,679 of record NZ_JBHLTP010000001.1, read on the forward strand.
ACTACACTGTTGAATTCACCTTACATCGGGCACAAGCACCATTCCTGAAAAATATTGCGATGACGCCATTTGGCATGGCAAGTCCTGCTGCCGTTGAAAAATACGGAGACACCTTTACAGACAATCCAGTAGGAACAGGACCGTTCACCTTTTCCGAGTGGAAACGAAATGAACGAATTGTCCTGGAGAAAAACGAAAACTATTGGAAGGAAGGTCTTCCAAAGCTCAATAAAGTCATTTACACCGTCATACCAGAAAATTCAGCCCGACTCAATGCTCTAATGACGGGTGAAGTGGATTTAATTGATGGAGTCAATCCGTCCGATGTACAGCGTATTGAAAAAGATGACAACCTACAGCTTTTAGAACGACCATCCATGAATATTGGCTATCTTGCCTTTACTGTAGACCGTGATACACCAATGGCCGATGCTAAAGTACGACAGGCGCTTAGTCACGCTGTCCCTAAGGATCAAATTATTCAAGCCTTCTATGGAGGATTAGCAGAGCCAGCCAAAACCGTCATGCCACCAAGTATTGAAGGCTATAACGATGCCATTGAAGATTATGAGTACGATGTTGAAAAGGCAAAGTCCCTACTAGCTGAAGCAGGATATGAGAATGGCTTCTCGTTTGACCTATGGTATATGCCAGTTCCCCGTCCATACATTCCAGAAGGACAGAAAATTGCAGAAGTGTTGCAGCAAAGCTTTTCTGAAATCGGGGTAACCGCCAATTTGCAAACTGCAGACTGGGGCACTTACTTGGAGAAGGCCAACAAGGGTGATTTTGACGCTTTTCTACTAGGATGGACTGGAGATAATGGTGATCCTGACAACTTCATCTACACCCTTCTTGATAAAGACAGCATCGGCAGTAACAACTATGCTCATTATGCGAATGATGAATTGCATGACATTTTAATAGAAGCCCAAACGATTACAGATCAAGACAAACGAAATGAGCTATATAAAGAAGCTCAGGAAATTGTACACGAGGATGCCCCTTGGGTTCCGCTCGTACACTCTACTCCTGTCATGGCAGCGAAAAAAGAGATAACAGGATATATCCCGCACCCAACCGGTTCGGAAGCCGTAACCAACGTAGAGTTTAAGTAACCATTCTTACCTGGGGACTGTCCATGAAGAGACAGTCCCCTTCCTATATCGAAGGAGGTGCCAGCGTATGCTCGCTTATTCCATCCGGCGTGTCCTTATGTTAATTCCTGTTTTATTCGGTATGAGCATTCTCGTGTTTTCCATCATCTATCTTATCCCAGGTAACCCTGCTCAAATTATATTAGGGCAGCGCGCCACAGTAGAAGCAATAGCAGAGGTGGAGCGCCAGCTTGGACTCGATCAACCATGGTATGTTCAGTATTTCGATTATGTAGGTGGGCTGCTTCAAGGAGATTTAGGGACCTCCATCAAAACCAAATCTGCCATCAGCAGTGAAATATTCCCCTACCTTGCAGCAACCGCTGAGTTAACAATGGTCGCAATGGTGATTGCGATTATCGTTGGAGTAAATGCAGGAATTATTAGCGCCTGGCTGCACCATTCCTGGTTTGACTATATAGCGATGGTTTTTGCATTGATAGGCGTTTCTATGCCGATTTTCTGGTTAGGGTTAATGGAGCAGTATGTGTTCTCTGTCCAATTAGACTGGCTCCCTTCCACCGGTCGCTATGATGCCTCCACTGTTATGGAGCCCATCACCCATCTTTACTTAGTGGATTCCCTTATCCAAGGGAACATGAGCCATTTTTGGGACATCGTCCAGCATCTTATTTTACCAGGCATTGCCTTAGCAACAATTCCAATGGCGATTATAGCTCGTATTACTCGCTCTTCCATGCTAGAGGTTATGAATTCACATTACATTAGAACCGCTCGCGCAAAAGGGCTGCATAGTTTTCTTGTCGTGTACAAGCATTCCTTAAAAAATGCTGTTATTCCAGTCTTAACTGTTATCGGATTACAGGCCGGGCTACTGCTTGGTGGTGCGATATTAACAGAAACGATATTCGGATGGCCTGGAATTGGCAGATACATTTATGATGCAATTAATTATCGCGATTACCCTGTCATACAGTCGGGCATCTTACTCGTCGCAACCATATTTGTGCTGATTAATGTCATCGTGGACTTATTGTATGCTGTCATAGACCCACGTATTAAATATCATGAATGAGAAAGGAGGCGTCCCTTATGACCTCTGCTTCACCAAAATCAAATGCAACAGAGCACCCTGCTGCACCAGCGCATCCTCCCTCCCCATGGCAGCAAGCATGGAAAAGCTTCACTCGGAATAAAATAGCCATTATAGGTCTAGCCATTGTTCTATTTTTCATACTGCTTGCTATATTTGCTCCCTGGATTATGCCTTATGATTATGCTAAAACAAACCTAATAGAGCGGCTGCAAGCCCCCTCCAGCAGCCACTGGCTTGGAACGGATGATTTCGGAAGAGACATTTTGTCCCGTATCATATATGGTGCCCGCATTTCGTTATGGGTAGGCTTCTCTTGTGTTATCGGATCTGTAATAGTCGGCTGCACGCTGGGAATTGTTGCAGGCTATTATGGAAAGTGGGTAGACATCATCATATCCAGAGTATTTGATATACTGCTAGCCTTCCCTAGCATCCTTCTCGCTATCGCCATCGTCGCCATACTTGGACCAGACCTCCAAAATGCCCTCATTGCCATTGCCGTAATAAACGTACCAAATTTCGGCCGCCTCATTAGATCAAAGGTGTTAAGTGTAAAAGAGGAAGAATATATTACAGCCGCAAAATCCATTGGTATGAGCGATTACCGTATTCTATGGCGTCACGTTCTCCCCAACAGTATGACACCCGTCATCGTACAAGGCACCTTAGCCATAGCAACAGCCATCATTGAAGTAGCTGCCCTAAGCTTTCTCGGACTCGGCGCCCAATCACCAGATGTCGATTGGGGAAAAATGTTAGCTGATTCAAAGCAATACCTAGTCCAAGCTCCATGGACTATGATTTTCCCAGGTATAGCCATCATGCTAACCGTTCTTGGCTTTAACCTAATGGGCGACGGCCTCCGCGATGCCCTTGATCCTAATATGAAAAAATAAGCATTATGTATGAAATTGTCCGTTTTGGAATAAGAATACACTAAGCCCCCCTTGGGTGAGGAGAACTATCGAGGAAGTGTCTTATCTGAAAGGTACGTTTGTTTCTCCATTTCATCGCAAGTGAGGTGAAGGGTAATGAAACAATACAAAGTACGATTCTACAACGCATGCAAAAAAATCACCAAAAAAATCTCCACCAAAAGAACCAACAGAACAAACAAACTCACGTAACAAGAAAAGCGGAGGTGCCCGTTTAGCGACGTATGAGCTGGACGCTCCCGCATGAGATAAAGGAAACACGACGAGTGTAACGAATCGATGTTGACTTATCGCAAGGAGGGAGAGGAAGCTCACTAGTCGCTGGGCACCGCAGCTGGATCATGAAAAGCGGAGGCGACTGCTTAGCTCCGTACGCATAAGCAAGAGCTTCGCAGGAGGCGATAAGCCTCTGGAGAAGCTATTGCTTATGACGCTAGGAGCTAGGAGCCGCAGCTAGACAAGAAAAGCGGAGGTGCCCGTTTAGCGACGTATGAGCTGGACGCTCCCGCATGAGATAAAGGAAACACGATGAGTGTAACGAATCGATGTTGACTTATCGCAAGGAGGGAGAGGAAGCTCACTAGTCGCTGGGCACCGCAGCTGGATCATGAAAAGCGAAGGCGACTGCTTAGCGACGTATGAGCTGGACGCTCCCGCATGAGATAAAGGAAACACGATGAGTGTAACGAATCGATGTTGACTTATCGCAAGAAGAAGCAGGAAGTCCACTAGTCGCTGGGCACCACAGCTAGACAAGAAAAGCGGAGGTGCCCGTTTAGCGACGTATGAGCTGGACGCTCCCGCATGAGATAAAGGAAACACAACGAACACAGTGAGTTGATGTTGACTTATCGCAAGGAGGGAGAGGAAGCTCACTAGTCGCTGGGCACCACAGCTAGATAATGAATAGAAAAGGGTCTGATGATAGGAACGGGCACCCGTTCTTTTCATCAGACCCTTTTCTGCTGTTGGTTATTGATCTAAATCGAACTCCTCTGCAATCTCATTCATTTTATTCTTCATCATATCGTCGTTCATCACATTGTGCACTGCTTGTGTATCGCTCGGATTATCAAATATGTTTCCGATTCGTTCTTTCGTTTTATAGTATGTTTCTTTTGTTTTATCCGCTGCATCATACATTCCAGCTTTCATAGAATCTCCCATTCCGTCTGATAAGCTCATATGTTCTTTTTCTTCTTTTGCTTCTTCCAGTAAATGAGTGAATCCCTTCCCCGTGCCGGATGCTAATTTCTTGACCTGATCCCCTAAGTACATACTTGCTCCTACACCTTTAACAAGTGCCTTTCTTGTTCCTTTTCGGGCATCCTCGGAAAACGTCAGGACGAGTACCCCAGCTGTCAGCCAGCCCCAAGGATTATTTATTGACATTAATTTTTTCCACATAAACGGTAATGCCTCCTCCTCTATATTTAAATAACATTTCATTAGGATGGGTCAGATTCGACGTTTTTATACACGGCACAATACCGCGTATAAAATCTTTAGAATTACTTAACAATAGCTTTATGAACTACAACATAGAGGAAGATGTATTTTGGATACAGCAAGCATACAAAAACGGTCCTTCCATGCAGGAAATGGCAGGGTCCGTTTTCAGTTATATGACCTTGAAGACAATACAGGCATTAAACACAAATTTGAGAAGATCTTTGCAAGTCTTCCTGGGGTAGAGCAGGTTACAGCCAGTACGGTATCTGGGAAGGTGCTTATACAATTTCAAGAATCCATTCTTTCTCTAGAAAAATTATCCAAATTAGTGGAGTCTTTTGAGAAAGCTTGGTTCTACAAGAAGCATAAGCCCCTGTACGAGAAAGCTACGTCGATAAAGGAAGTTGTCTCTCCTGAGATACAGCAGGAAGTTGCTGCAACAGCAGAAAGCACCTTAGACCGCTTTCCATTTATGCCAAGGAATGGCTGGAAGTCTCGAACTCTCCCCTTTGCTGTTATGGCATCCATGGGCGGGATGTTCTTTTTCACTGTAAAACGGTGGATATGGGGTTCGTCTGCTCTGGCAGTCCACCCTATCCCGTTCTATTTAAGTGCGGCCACAGCCATTGTAACTGGCTATCCTTTCTTCAAACGAAGCATAGATTTGGCGAATAGGAAAAAACCACAGTGGAAAATAGATTGGCTGCTGGGAGCAAGCTCTCTAGCATTGGCACTTATTCGGGAAAATGTTGTTGTATTAGGCGGTCTAGCTATTTTAAATACGCTTAACTGGAAGCGGCAAAAAGCTGCTATTCAGGATTCGTATTTAGAAGAATCTCCTGTGTTACCAGAAATCAGCAGATACAATAACCGAATGGGGAAGCTTGGTTTCCTTGCGGCAGGAGTTAATCTCCTACTGACACGTAATCCTTTTACCACGCTTGGATTACTACTCGCTGCAAATCCACGCCCATCTCGTATTGCTTCAGAATTCTCTTGGAATCAAGCTGCTTTACATGCTAAGGAGAATAATTGGATAGTGCCGGATAACGGTTCTATGTACCAATTATCCCAAGTCCATACCATTATTACAGAGGACCCGTCCGTCCTCATAGAAAATGGTGTCGTGAAGCCAGAAGCCCACGCTCTGCTTCACACCTTACCAGAAAAAACGAATGTAATTATTGGTAGTAAGAAGAAAGATTTGCAAGCCCAGCAGCAGGCTGAAGAGGCGCGTTACATTGTAGCCTCGATGTATCCTGAGCTGTGCATTCACGATACTAATACGTCCTATCCTGCCGAACGAGAGCGAGCTCTGGTGATCACTAATAATGGAGATACTCCGTTAACAAAGCTTGCCTCCTATTATCCATCCGTTGATGCAAGTCGTATAGCTGAGCTTGCTGCTAGTATGGAACGGGCTCGCAGGATAAGAAGAACAAATCGTAATCAGCTTCGCGCTACAAAAGCGTGGAATATTATTGGCAGTATATTAGCCTTATCTAGAAGGTTCAGCGCACCAGTAATCAATTTGATGGCCGATTCACTTATTCTCATGTTCCTTTCTCATAACCAAAAGGATATAAATCCGAAAGAGAAGAACACACTCTTTTCCACAAAGGAACAAACCGCTTCCGCTTTAGAAGCAGATGCACCCGTGTTTACCTGGCATGCACAAGAAGAGCAGCAGTTAGTAACAGACTTTCATACGAATATAGATAATGGCCTATCTGCTCTTCAGGTAAAAAAGAAACGCCTGAAGCACGGCAGAAATGAATGGGCCATGAAGGAAAAGCCTCACTGGATAAGGACATATGCTAATCAACTAAAAGAGTTCACGACCATTATCCTTGCTGGCACCGCATTCATCAGTATGCTCCAAGGTCACTTGTTCGACGGGATGGTCATGGGTTCTATATTGTTAGCTAACGCAGCTATCGGAGCATATCAGGAACGGAAAGCCGCCAATCTGTTAGACAGTGTGAACGACTTCACCCCTCCTATATCGAAAACCATTCGCAACGGAAAAGAATTAGAAATTCCAGCAACTGAGCTCGTTCCTGGTGATATTGTTGTGCTAGAGGCAGGAGACCGCGTTCCGGCTGACGTCCGTCTCGTCCAAAGCTGGAACCTGGAGGTAAATGAATCGGCTTTGACAGGAGAGTCATTACCTGTACCGAAAACAGTCGGTATTTTAGATCCGACAACAACTATAGCTGATCGCTCCAACATGATGTTCATGGGAACGGACGTTACCCGTGGTAGAGGCAAAGCGATTGTGGTCGGGACAGGGACGAGTACAGAAATGGGACATTTATTTGTTCTTTTATCGGAAGAGGAAGAAGAAAAGACCATGCTACAGGAGCAAGTAGACTCTGTCAGTAAACGGTTTCTTAAGATTGCTCTCTTCACAGGAGGGTTAGTCTTCCTAACAGGAATCATTCGAGGCATGATGTTTGGCGAAATGCTAACGACCTCTGTCGCTTTGGCAGCTTCTGCAATTCCAGAGGGCTTACCTGTAACGATTACCATAGCACTGAGCGCAGGTGTTTTAAGGTTATCCAAGAAGAAGGCAGTTACCCGCCGATTAAGTGCCCTCGAATCAATGGGCCGCGTCACCGTTATTTGCACGGACAAGACAGGCACACTTACCAAAAATGAGATGACTGTAACAAATGTTGCTACCCCGTCCACAGCATTTGAAGTATCAGGAAATGGCTATACCCCTGAAGGTGATATTACAAGTGATGAGGTAATACCAGACCAATCTAAGGAACTGGACGACCTTGTCAAAATAGGGTGGCTCTGTCAAAATACCTCTCTCTATCAGGAGGAGGAAGAATGGAAAGTGAAAGGGGATCCAACAGAAGCAGCTATCATCACGCTTGGTCGAAAACATGGCTATGCAAGCGAGCATTTCCATGAATGGCATAGAGTTCACGAAATCCCCTTTGATTCGCAAAGAGGAATGATGTCCGTAGTATGTAAGGAACATAAAGATCATAAAGATTGTTATGTGATGACCAAAGGATCTCTAGAAAAAGTATTAGAGCGTTGTACACATTATCAAGTAAATGGCATAAAGAAGAAGCTTACAGATAAACAGATCCACCAATTCATGGAGCAAAATCATGTATTTGCTGATAAGGCTTTACGAGTCATTGCATTCGCCTATGCTCCGATTACCTCTGACCCGGCCTCGGATTCAGTGGAGGAAGTGGAAAGAGATTTAACGTACGTAGGGATGGTGGGCATGATTGACCCACCGAAAGCAGATATTAAAGATAGCATGAAGGAATGCCACAAACTTGGGATTAAACCTGTGATGATAACAGGTGACCACCCACGTACTGCTCAAGCGATAGCACAGGATGTCGGTATGGATGCCAAAGACCACTCTATCGTAACAGGCGTTGAAATCGATGAAATGAATGACGAGCAGCTAGCTGCTTGTGTAAACGAAACCTCCATCTTTGCGAGAGTTACCCCGGACCATAAATTACGAATTGTAACAGCCTACCAAGAGCATGGTCATATTGTTGCTATGTCTGGTGATGGGGTAAATGATTCTCCGGCCATCAAGAAAGCCAATGTCGGAATTGCCATGGGTCAAACGGGAACAGAGGTTACAAAGGAATCTGCTGATATCGTCCTGACAGAGGATCACTTCCAAATTATCCTGGATGCTGTGAAACAAGGCCGCTCCATTATCGGAAACATTAGAAGGGCACTCGGCTGTCTTCTTTCAGGTAATATTGCGGAGATTATCGTGACCAGTCTAGCTGTTGTAGCAGGTTTGCCACTACCAGTCATTCCAATTCAAATTCTACTCATGAACCTGTTAACCGATGCTCTTCCAGCTATGGTATTTGCTATTAATCCAGGACAATCCAATAAAGAAGAGTCTCGGAAAAAGATCGCCGATAAAAACCTGTACAAACAAGTAATGACGAGAGGCATCTTGCTTGGAGGTAGTACATTAGCCTTGTTTGGATTTACATTGGCTTCCGGTGTCACATTAATGCAGGCCCAAACTACAGCATTTGCAACCCTCGTCACTGGCCAGTTGATTCAGACCTTCTCATGGAGAAAGCAAGGAACAGATGAATCCTTCTTGAGCTTCAAACGAGACCGTTTTCTCATAGGCGCCATCAGCATCTCGGCGATTGCCCTGTTAAGCACTATTTATGTCCCGCCTCTTGCCGCGATGTTCAATACAGCTACGATTTCCGCTGTTCAATGGACGTATATTCTAATTGCAGCTGGAAGCTCAGCGCTTGTAACCAAGCCTATTACAGCATGGCTGCAAGGGAACGAGAAACAGGAACAACAAACAACAGCCCTGCATAAGCCTAAACTGGCAGTGGCAGGGTAAGGATATGCGCTCCCTCTTAAAGGGGGGGCTTTATCCCTTTTTCCATTGCAAGAAATCCCGTATAGCATAAGAGCTATTCGGTAAGGATGAACATAATACCCAATCCCCAAAAAGGAGAGAAACAAAATGATCGTACAGCGTTATGTACAGAGAGCAGTTGTCGGATCCGTTGTAGTGATAGCAAGTACTGCCCTCTTTCCCCTAGTCAGGCACACGTTCCGACCACTCGTTAAAGAGTTCTCAAAGGAAATGAATTACTTTCTCGTAACTACGAAAGAACGAATGGAAGATATTGTTGCGGATGTGAAATATGAGCGGATGAAAAAGCAATTAGACCATTTAGACGTAATTGATTGTGAAGTCATTGAAGTAGAGGACGAATTATACAGCCGGAAAGGAGAATAATGATGAATCAAAATCAAGAAGAAATAGTCGAGTCTTTACGACAAGCTATGGTCCATTTAGAGAACGCACTCGATACCTCTATCCAAAGTGTGAAAGAAGAGGAAAACAATAAAAGTATGACATTAGATATTTGGGAAGAATTTATGAAAACCTTTATGAAAAAAGTCAAAACAAAAGGCAAGGAAAATGATTTGAACTTATTAGGTATGATGTCCGTACCGAAATTCCTTCGGTTTTAATGAACACCTTTTGAACTGACAATCCTTCTGTGTTCTCGTACAATGAGGAAAAAGGAGGGAACAGAATGAACACACTTCAGGTAAGTACAGAAATTAGAGAAGCCATTATTGATCAAAGGCCCATTGTAGCCTTGGAATCTTCCTTTTTATCACACGGCATCCCCTACCCTGAAAATGTGGAGGTCGCGTTAGAAGCAGCAGAGAATATTAGAAGGAATGGTGCTGTACCTGCAACTATCGCTCTTATAGACGGTCAAATTAAAGTGGGAATCACTAAGCAGGAAATTCAGATGATAGCTTCTAAGGTCGATGTGAGAAAAACGTCTATACAGGACCTGCCTCATGTCTTATCCTTACGACATACAGGTACAACCACAATTGCAACAGCAGCCTATGCAGCAAGGCATGCAGGAATACGTTTTCTGTCTGCTGCCGGTCTTGGCGGAGTACATACTGACATTGGCAATCATCTTGATATCTCAAATGATTTGTTCACCATGGCAGAAAGCAATATATGTGTCGTAACATCCGGAATTCATCCCATATTGGATACCCTAAAAACGTTAGATTTGTTAGAAGCTTTAGGAGTCCCTGTCTATGGATATGAAACAGAACACTATCCTGGTTTTTTTAACCCTGCCACATCAATTCGTGTAGACAGCATTACTGCTAATCATGCAGCGGAAATTATGCAAATGAAGGATCACTTAACACTGAACCAGTCTATCCATATTGCCGCTCCACTGCCAGCAGGTAAAACCTTACCGGAAGAACACACCACCCCATTTATTCATCATACGCTGCAACAAATGAAGGATCATCACGTATCTGGGAAGGAAGTAACGAACCATTGGCTGTCCTCTTTTAGGTCGGATAAGGATATTCTGAACGCCTATAAATGCATCCTCCTTCATAACGCTGATATCACAGCCAAAATTGCCAGCCTTTATCATCAGTCTACACCATAACATACAAAAGGGATTTGTCCCTGCTTAGGCGATTTCGTATCACAAAAACAGGGTCAAACCCCTTCCCTCATTCAAGGTGAATTAAGTTTCCTGTATTTAAATTTTTGGAGAAGCCCGTCACTAAGCCATAACCATTTTGATTAATCGTTCCCTTTCTCCATTGATACCGATACTGTACCTCTGGTTCATCTTGAAAGACAACAAATGCCTCTACTGTTAATTTCCTTGCATTCGTCTGTATCTCACGAATGTCTTCTTCCCCATACCCTCTTTCTTCTGTTAAGTACCCCTTTACCTGTTGTTCTAGTAAATATTTCTTCACCTCCATAGTACCGAACGTAATGAAGGGCAATACCATTAGTCCAAATAAAAGCCAGGTTCTTATCTTGTACTTCACGCATGTTAACCCCTTATGTTATGACATGTTAGTCTGCATTATTACTTACCCTTTTCCCATTTATCCCTCCTCTATAACAAAAAAAGCAAGCATCATGCTAACCATGGTAAAGGTTAGCCTCTGATCCCTGCCTTCTCATTATTTCACTAAAAGGATTGAATTAGGGTAATCCTCTAAATGTGAAGCACATCCGTAACAAAACTCATAGACAAAGTCTATATCTACGGGAGTAAGCGAGCCATTAGCAGAACAGAAGTAGAATACTCCATTCTTGTTCGCTATATAATCACCAGTTCCGATAAAGTTACCGTTTCTTAATTCAAATAAACAGTTTGGTGCGTTAAGAATTAAGTCTTTTCGGAAATATTGAAGCAAAGCTCTTGTTTTATATTCTTGCCTTTGATTAGCGGCTGATATAGCTTGTAGTAAAGTTCTATCGGATTCTAACACATGGGAAGTTACTGCCATATAGCGACACCTCCATCTTTTTTGCGTATGTCTTCTCTTTTCCCCAAAACTTTATAAATATAACGTACAACTATCATATCAAAAATATTCTGAATTTTCAAGTTTATGTATTTTACCATTACTCCTTCCGCCTTCTTGAAAAGGGATTACAAAAATAATCAAATGAAAACCCGCGCCCGCATTTATTGCATGAACTACATAAATTCACCTACATTGGTATCGGTATGAGAAATAGAGCCGAATAGTAAAACACCTCGCTAATGCTTAAGGCACTAGCGAGGTGTTTACGGTCAGGAAATGACAGTAGAGCGTTGTTCGATGTGGTATTCGTCAAAGAAGTTCTGAAGCATTTTCTTTCCGTACTCTGTCAAAATAGATTCAGGGTGGAACTGTACTCCTTCTACTGCAAATTCCTTATGCCGAATTCCCATAATCACACCATCCGCCGTCCATGAAGTAACGATTAGGCTTTCTGGTAATCGGGCAGCATCGGCTATAAGTGAATGATACCTTCCTACTGTAGTTGGGTTAGGGAGCTGATTGTACACGCTCTGACTATCATGGATAATTTGCGATGTCTTCCCGTGATACAGCTTCTCCACCTTACTAATCACCCCACCAAAGGCTTGCACGATTGTTTGGTGACCGAGGCAAACTCCTAAAATAGGAATTGCACCTGAAAATGTTCGTACAATATCTAAACAGATTCCCGCTTCATTAGGAGTGCATGGTCCTGGAGAGAGGACAATCGCCTCTGGACACAAGACATCTATATCTTCCACCGTAATTTCGTCATTTCGCTTCACCAGGACATCCCCATAAATCTCACCAATATACTGAACGAGATTATAGGAAAAGGAATCATAGTTATCAATTAATAATATCACTCAGCTCACCTCTTCTCATGCTCTTCTACCCGTGAATTAATGCCGTAACCTGCTTTTGCAATCGAGCTAGTGCTGATTGCTTCTGTCCGTTGTCTCGCAAAGCCTCATGCTCTTCTTCCATAAGCTTAATGATTTTACTTCCGATGATAACCCCATCAGCGTATTGCTGTAACAAAGCAACCTGTTCCTTAGTAGAAATTCCAAAGCCAACTGCAACGGGTACATTACTATGCTCTTTCACTTGATCAAGGAATGCTTCTATATTTGGATGAAGGGCAGCACGTTCCCCTGTCACCCCAAGGGAAGAAACACAATATAAAAATCCATCTGCCTGTTGGGCAATTTGCTTAATACGTGCCTCTGAGTTCGGAGCAACGAGAGAAATGAGCTCAATTCTGTATTGATGAGCCTTTTCCTTCAGCTCTTCACTTTCTTCTAGCGGGATATCAGGGACTAATAAACCATCAATATCTTGATCCTTTAAGTCTTGGAATAAGGAGTCTAATCCATACTGTAAAACAGGGTTATAATACGTAAAGAGCACTACTGGGATGGTCAATCCTCTATCTCTCATTTTCGGTACGAGCTCCATTGCTTTACGAATATTCATTCCCTGTTCAATTGCTCGTCCGGCAGCCTCCTGTATGGTAGGTCCGTCTGCTAACGGATCCGAATACGGTACTCCTAACTCTAATACATCTGCTCCACTTTCCTGCAGGGTGAGTGCCATATCCACTGTTATTTCTGGTGTAGGATCGCCGCTCATTATAAACGGAATAAACATATTCTTCGTTTTCGGCAATCGTTCCTGAAAGCTTGTAGCTTGTTTGGTTGTCTTATTCATGAGCAGCTCTCCCTTCGAAATATTCCATGATAGTACTCATATCCTTATCACCGCGGCCTGATACGTTAATGACAATACTTTCCTCCTTCTTCATATGAGGAATCTCCTTCACCGCTTGTGCTATCGCATGGGCACTTTCTATCGCAGGAATGATTCCTTCTGTCTGAGATAGTGTTTTAATAGCTTGAAGTGCCTCATCGTCTGTAATCGATTCATAGCGAACCTGCTGAGATGCGTGTAAGTACGCATGCTCTGGCCCGATTCCAGGATAATCCAGGCCTGCCGAGATGGAATAAGGCTCTGTAATTTGACCAAACTCATCCTGAAGCAAGTAAGTCATTGAACCGTGAATAATACCCTGGTTCCCTTTTGATAAAGTCGCTGCATGCTCTGGGGTATTGATACCTTTCCCTGCCGCTTCAATGCCGACTAATTCTACTTCCTGTCCAAGAAATGGGTAGAAAATGCCCATCGCATTACTACCGCCACCTACACATGCATAGATACGTTCTGGTAATGGAGCCTCTATGTCTGTCAGCTGTTGGAGCGTTTCATCCCCAATCACCCTTTGGAAATTCCGAACCATCTTAGGGTACGGGTGAGGTCCAACTACAGACCCGATTAAATAGTATTCCTCTTCACAATTGGCAACCCAATGACGAATCGCTTCATTGGTAGCATCCTTCAAGGTTTTACTCCCAGAAGAAACCGGAATAACCTCTGCACCGAGCAATTTCATACGGAATACATTTAGTTCTTGGCGCTCAATATCCTTTTCCCCCATAAATACTTTACATTCAAGGCCTAATTTCGCAGCTACGGTAGCTGAAGCAACTCCATGCTGTCCCGCTCCTGTCTCGGCAATGATTTTCTTCTTGCCCATTTGTTTGGCAAGCAGCGCTTGACCTAAGGCATTGTTCAATTTATGGGCACCGGTGTGGTTCAAGTCTTCCCGTTTTAAATATACCTTCGCTCCTCCAAGTGTGTCTGTTAGCTGCTTAGCATACGTGAGTGGTGTTGGACGTCCGCTATAGGTACGAAGCTCATGTTGAAATTCAGCGAGAAACGCCTCATCCTCCATTGCTTTGTCTAACGCTTCTTCTATTTCCTGTAGTGGTCCCATTAAGGTTTCCGGTACAAACTTACCTCCAAAATCTCCGTATCTTCCTTTTACATCAGGATAAATGATGGACATGCTTACTCCCCCTCAAGATGGCTTCTATTTTTCGTTTATCTTTTCTTCCATTGGTTTCAGTACCACTGGAAACATCAATCCCAGCAGGCTGATAAGCGGCTAATTCTTCAATATTATCAGGATTTACCCCACCTGCAATAAAGCAAGGAACGCCTTGATGTTCTGCTTCTTCTATATAAAGAGGGATTGTTTCCCATTCAAACCGATGACCAGTGCCGCCCCATGCTCCTTTTACCTTTGCATCCACGATAAATCCATCGACAATGCCTCGGTACAGCTTCATGTCCTCTAGAGCAAAATCGGAATGGTGGATAGCTTTGAACACAGGCAAATCGAATCGTTCCCGGATATGCAGTATTTCCGCCACGGTCTCCTTGCCATGCAGCTGAATAATATCTAATGGGGTAAGAAGCAAGGCTTCCTCCAATTCATTCATAGAAGGGTTTACAAAAACTCCCACTACTTGCTGTCCTTTAGAAAGGGAGACTTCTTTAAGCCATGACCCTGCATCTTCTGGAAGAACCTGACGCTTGCTTTCCGCAAAAATAATACCTAGGTACGGGGCACCGGAGGATGCGGATGTCTGAAAATCATCAAATGTTTTGTTGCCACATAACTTAACCATCGGCTCGTTCATGTGATCCACTTCCCATCATCGTTTGAATTTGCTCCATAGGGTTCTCGTGTCTCATTAATGCTTCCCCGATTAGCACACCTTTCGCTCCTGCATTGCGAACACGAAGAACATCCACCTGTGTAAATAGTCCACTCTCACTCACAAGTAAACTACCCTCCGGGATAAGAGGGGCTATATTCTCCGTATGGACGACATCTGTTACAAAGGTATTTAAATCCCTATTATTTACTCCGATAATTTCTGGCTGAAAATGCTCTAATATGGCAAGCAGTGTTTCCTCGCTATGGACTTCCACCAGTACTTCAAGATCTCTAGCATAAGCAGATTGATAAAGCTGATGCAGTTTCGCAGGCTCCATAGCTTCTCCAATCAATAGAATAGCATCGGCTCCTATACGAGCACTTTCTTCGACCTGCTGTTCCTCAATAATGAAGTCTTTACGTAGAATAGGAAGGCTGACATGCTGCTTTACTTTCGTCAAGTAATCGCGATTTCCTTGGAAGAATCGCTCATCTGTCAGGACAGAAATTGCACTAGCGCCTGCCCGTTCATAAAAGGAGGCTGTCTCCACTGGCTTAAAATTCTCCTGAATGACTCCCTTAGACGGGGAAGCTTTCTTAACCTCTGCGATAAGACCAGCTAAAAAATTAGTATTTAATAGGGAATTATATAATGTTCGTTTCTCAACTGTAACGGGTTCCGGTAATACTAGATTTTTTATCTCTTCTCGTTTATGTTCCAGTATAGTGTTAAGCATAGTGGATGTTCTCTTCCTTTCTGCACAGCTCGCGATAATACTCTAAAACGGTCCCTTCCTTCAATGCTTCCTGCACCTTCTGAACACCCTCTCTAATCGAGGCGGCTTCCTGTGCAATATACATGCCCGCTGCCGCATTCAATACTACGATATTTGTAGCACTCTCATTTGCCCTGCCTTCAAAAATGGCCTGAATAAGCTCGGCACTTTGCTGACTGTTCTCGACCTGAATGTCAGCTAAATGGCCTACTGCTAAACCAGCATCTTCAGGATGGAATTCTAAACGCTGAATCGCTCCGTCCTTCATTTCCACCATATCGGTTTTGCCTGTAATAGATATTTCATCTAAACCATTCTCTCCGGTGACTAACAGGACATGCTTCGATCCAAGATACTGTAACGTTTTAGCCAGTTTTTCTGCTAAGGATGTATCAAATATTCCAATCATTTGATGACGCGAATTGGCAGGGTTGGATAATGGACCTAGCAAGTTAAACACCGTCCGAAAACCTAACGCCCTGCGAGCAGGAACTGCATGCTTCATTGCTTGATGATAAAGAGGCGCATACAAGAACGTCATGCCCTTCTCCTCCAGCATGTGAGCAGCCTGATCTGGGGTCGTATCAATTGGTACACCTAGCAGCTCTAATACATCGGCACTGCCACTTGAAGAAGACACCTTTCGATTACCATGCTTGGCTACTTTAATATGCATAGAGGCAAGGACCATCGCAACCGCAGTAGAAATATTAAAGGTTGAAAGTCCATCTCCACCTGTTCCACACGTATCAATAAGAACTTCTTCATTGTGAGGAATGGTTTTCATATGCTCGCGCATCCCTTTCGTAAATCCGAGCAGCTCTTCTACTGTTTCGCCTCTCATACGTAATACAGATAAAAAGCTTGTCAATTGCTCTGTATCTATATTCCCTTTCATGATATTATCCATTACTTCAAATGCTTCTGCCTCTGTTAACGTCTCTTGCTCAATCATCCTTTTTAAGACTGGCTTAAGCATAGTGGGTTTCCTCCTTCAGTGATAGAGTAGATCCGAATTGTTCCTCTGCAACTTCAATGGTTTGTAGTAGAGCACTCGCTTTATTAACGGTCTCCTGCCATTCTTTCTCAGGATCCGAATCAGCAACCACGCCTGCTCCAGCCTGTATATAGGCAACTTGATCCTTTAGCAAAATGGTTCTAATAGCAATGCAGGAATCAAGATTTCCATCGAAGCCAAAGTACACGACACCGCCACCATATAGGTTTCTTGCCGTCGGTTCTAGCTCTTGAAGGATTTCCATGGCTCGAATCTTCGGAGCCCCAGACAACGTCCCAGCAGGAAATGCTGCTTCAAACGCTTGGATAGGATGCACACCATCCCTTAATTCACCCGTAACTTTACTAATCATATGCATAACTCTAGAGAAGCGAGTTACCTCTGATAATAATGGGACCTGAACCGTTCCAAAAGCTGCAACACGTCCTACATCATTTCTAGCAAGGTCTACTAGCATAAAATGCTCCGCTTTTTCTTTCTCATCAGCGCTTAATTCCTCTGCAAGCGCCTGGTCTTCTTCTTCTGTTGAACCTCTTTTTCTAGTTCCCGCTATTGGATGTATCTCAATCTCCTTATCGGCAACTTGAATAAGACGCTCTGGAGAACTACCGATGACTTCATAGCCCTCATACGTCAGATAAAACATATATGGAGATGGGTTCATATGCCGCAGTACACGATATAATTGAAATCCATCGGCTGTAATTTGTTTTGAAAATCGTTGGGAAAGAACTGCTTG
This sequence comes from Pontibacillus salicampi, assembly GCF_042434395.1. Classification (NCBI taxonomy): domain Bacteria; kingdom Bacillati; phylum Bacillota; class Bacilli; order Caryophanales; family Bacillaceae; genus Pontibacillus; species Pontibacillus salicampi. Next base: position 104,248 of record NZ_JBHLTP010000001.1, read on the forward strand.
AAAGACGTCTCCCTCGCGAATATATTCTTTTATTTTTTCTACATCCCGTTTATAAGCTTCTTTTTCATAATTAGTCGATACATCTTCCAGTGTTACATCCCGATTTGTATATGGCGGGATAAACACCTCAGACTGACCGGGTTCTTTTAATTGCGTAAGCATCGCTTCTATATGACGAACTGCTTCGTGATATCGTTCTACCTTAGAAGCATCGCCTTCCTCATGATGAACTCGTACATATCGAATCATATGAATTGTATTCTTCACATGATCGAAGGCAACTAGCGTACGGCAAAATAAGAAATGGTAATGAGGCAGACCCAAGTCATTTTCTGTATGCTCTGGCACCTTTTCCATGTCAGAGATAGCATCATAGGAAACAAATCCAACACCCCCTCCTTGGAAGGGCAATGGTATTTCTGGAAGCAGCACGTTCAATGTATCAAACGTCTCTTCAAATGCTGCTTGCAGGCTGTCAGCATGATTTGTTTCTCTCGTATCCACATCATGGACAAGAATGTCTTTATTCTGTTCTGTAATTGTTACAAAGGGATGTAAGCCAATAAAGGAATATCTGGACCAATTAGAGGTATGGTCTCCGCTCTCTAATAAATAGACAGCATCTTCGCGTAATCTTTCAAACAGTTGTATAGGAGTTAACGTATCGCTATAAAAGGAATACGTAATCGGAATCGTTTGATAGGTAGACGATTCCTCTAAAAATTGTGGTATATCTTTCATGTTCTCACCTCTCCATGATTAATGGAGAATGAGAAGGTTGAGGATTTACAGATGGGGTATTACTATTCTCTTCTTTTCTATTCTTATCTCTACTAAATGCACGTAAATCATACCTCAACTCAGCTCTCTCATTCTCATCTCAACTAGTCTCAACTTGCTTTTACATGTATTCCATCACTTGTCTAACTATTCTCTAATTGTCTAAAAACTTGTCTGTAAGTTTAATGCATTAACCGGATTCTGTCAATTCAAAAAAACTTAATAAAATATACACACCCTTCTCCTCCTGTAAAAGGGGTAATCGCGAAAAGCAAGTACTTGATTGCAGCAATTTTTTCTCTAAAACATTTTTTATACATTACACCTATTAGCCCCATACTAAAAGGGGAAGCGTTCTCCATTTCCTGTCTAGGGCGTTCTCGTTGTTCTATAACTGCATTTACATTAAAATAAATATGTACGCTATTACATAATTGAAAAGGTGTTTCTTGATGCTTGAAGAAATATTAACTTCCAATCAAACCATTTTACTAACAGCTTTGTTGTTGATTATAAGTGTGGTCGTAACGAAATTCTCTTCACGACTAGGTGTTCCATCACTTGTGTTATTTATCGCTGTTGGGATGCTTGCGGGAAGCGACGGCTTTAATTTCATCTATTTTGACAACGCAGGACTAGCTCAAACGATAGGAACCTTCGCCCTGATTATTATCCTGTTCGAAGGGGGTTTAGAAACCAATTGGGGCACAATCCGGAAGGTAACCAAGCCTGCTATTTCGCTTGCAACGCTCGGTGTATTAATTACCTCCTTACTTGTTGGAATAGCAACTAAATTAATTATCGATGTGTCGTGGCTCGAAGCCTTTCTACTCGGATCCATTGTAGGTTCAACAGATGCTGCGGCCGTATTTGCTGTATTAAAAGGTAAAAATATTAACGATAAGTTAGAGGCAACATTAGAAGCAGAATCAGGTTCTAACGATCCAATGGCTGTCTTTCTAACACTGGCATTTATCCAAATTATACAAGAACCAAATCCAAACTATTTCACTATTGCTGGAAGCTTTTTCTGGCAAATGGGAGCTGGATTTGTGATTGGACTAGTCATTGGGAAAGTGGGCAGCCTCTCCATCAACAAAATTAATTTAGATTCCGGAGGGCTATACCCTCTATTTGCCATTTCCTTTGCGTTGTTAACCTACAGTATTAGTGCACTGATGGACGCAAGTGGACTATTGGCAGTGTACACAGCCGCCATCGTAATTGGGAATTCTGAGCTTACGTACCGCCACTCCATCCTACGATTTAATGAAGGCTTTACATGGATGATGCAAATTGTGATGTTCGTTATTCTTGGTCTCCTTGTATTCCCGTCACAGCTCTTTACATTGGAAATTGTGCTGAAGGGATTCTTTATTGCCTTTATCCTTATCTTTGTGGCAAGACCAGTTGCAACCTACATCTCCCTATCGTTTCTCAAGTTTAATAATAAAGAGAAGTTGTTTATTTCGTGGGCTGGGTTACGAGGAGCAGTTCCTATCGTCTTAGCTACCTACCCGCTATTAACAGACATCACTAACAACCAATTACTATTTAACATCGTTTTCTTTATCGTACTGTCGTCTACCTTAATCCAAGGATCCACCATTACAATGCTGGCCAATAAGCTTAAGCTAGTTGGAAAAGAAAAATACAACCCAATCCATTCTTTAGAATTAATATCGATTGGTAAGACCAATGTAGAATTAGTCGAATATCATGTAAATGAACATAACTCTATCAATGGTTATACGCTGGAGGAAATTAATTTTCCAGAAGGAACGCTGATTAATGCGATAATTCGGAATGGTGAAATAGTTACCCCATTCGGACAGACGAAGATACAAGAAGGAGATTTCCTGTACATTCTTGTTTCTAAGCAGAATAAAAAAGAACTGAAGAAAGTATTGGATAATGAGAAGATATTATCTCAGATATAATCTTTATCTTAAGGTAGCAGTAAAGGCATTGCTGAAGCAATGCCTTTACGTATGCAGAAAAACAAGCTTCTTGGGAATAGGACCAGTTTGGTCATGCTCCCCTTAGAACACGCTTTGGTGCTTTTTTAATCTGCTTTGCTGATTTGATTTGCTACGTTTCGTCATAAATACAAGCAGTCCTATCCCCCCTACCATGAGAATGACACCGATCCATGATGTTAGGTTCAATATTTCTCCTAATAGGAAGACGCCTAATAGTGCAGCTGTTAAAGGCTCAGCTAGAGAAAGAGTCACAGCAGTTGAAGACGCAACATGACGAAGACCGATAGCAAATAGAAGGTACGCGGCACCTGTAGCAATCATTCCCAGATGAAGACTGACCAGCATTCCCCTTCCTGTTAGAATCCATTCCATATCTAATACAAACACGAAGGGAGAAAGTAAGAATGCACTTAGCGTAAATACCACAGCAACCAACATAGTAGGATGATGTGTACTAGTTAACTCTCGGCTAGCAAACGTATAGACCGCAAAGGATAATCCAGCCCCTAAAGCCATTACGATTCCATTCGGGTCCACGCTTACAGATTGCGTATTCATAAACAGCAGCATACAGCCAAGGATGGAAACAAAGGTGGAGCACCACCATACAGGAGAAGGTCGTTTTCTTGCAAACATCCATTCTATCGCGCCTGACAGAACAGGCGCACTCCCTATAGCCACCACCGTACCTACCGCAACCCCTGTAATAGTTACTGCAGAGAAAAATAATGGCTGATAGGCAGCCATGCTCAAGGCTGCTATAGCCGTTGGTTTTTTGGGCCATTGTTTCCAATTTACCCTTCCCATTAGTAAAGCAATCACCAGCATAGATATACCCCCCACAGCTAAACGAGCTGCTCCAACTGCAATTGGATGGGTTTGATCTGGAGCCAGCTCTTGAGCTGTACCAGTTGTTCCCCATAACATAGCAGCAAACAATATCCATAAAGCCCCCGTCTTATCCTTCATCGTTTTCCTCCTATACGTGAATTAGAGCCATTAGTAAAAGTTAAAAGCGCTTTGCAACGAAGCCCACAAAAAAAGAAGCTTAGACTCATCATAAAGAAAGTGCTCTATGCTTTCTTTACCGAGTTTAAGCTTCTTTTAGCCTTTTTGAATTATTCGATATTGTTTTGGAGTATTACCTTCGTTTTTTACAAACCATCTTGTGAAGGAGGAAGAGTTTTCAAAGCCTAACTCTTGGCTAATGGTTGTCATGGACCATGAGGTGGTACCTAACATTTGCTTGGCTTCATCCAAACGCAATTGATTGATGTAGACACTTGGACTTTTCCCTGTCTTTCGTTTAAACCATGCGGAATAATAAACAGGGTGATAATGCTCCATTGCAGCTAGCGTATCTAACGTAATCGCTTCTTTGTAATGGTGATGAATGTATTCTATGGAGGGAGAGCCAGACTTTCGCAGCTGATGAGAAACATATCCTGTTAAATCCCTAATGCCTGATGAATTCTGTTCACGATGACTAGCCTCTTCCAGCAACAAGTAACGTATAGACTTCCATTGTTCATCTAGTGGGATATACATGATCTCTAAGGCATTGGTTACAAAGGTATATGGCATATCTAATATGAGAAATTCATTACGTACATTAGAACGATAGACATGCTTGAAATGCGGTGGCAGGTAAAAGCAATAATCTGCATTTAGATGAAGACGTTGCTGTTCTGTTTGAATATCTAAGCTTCCTTCTAGCGGAAACAGGAATTGGCCATATTCGTGGGTATGAGACTGGAATTCCTTAGAATATGTTCTCTTCTCACACACCACTTCATTACGTAATCCGATAGCAATCTCCCCCTTTTATGAAACGATACATGCACTACTTCCCCCTTCTAAAGAACATCCCAACACAGGACCATGCCTATACTTCAATTGTATATCTCATGAGGATATTTTCATTATATAGAGAAACCATCTGAAGTAGAAGTCAGATGGTTTTTGAAGGAATGATGAATTGGTACAATCTAGAATCGGGTTATGAGTATGCTTGTTGTAGAGCGATATGTAAACTTCTTTGAACATCAGCTTGGAATTCGAGTAGTGTCGAAAATAAAAAGCACTCCTGATGCGGAGCGCTTTTTTCTATACTATTAATGCTTCATGTTGTTCGTAGGCATTTGAGCTGGTCCTTGCGTTTTGGAAAAGCCATTAATCATCGCTGTCATATCCTGCTCGTTCAGTTGAGGAACTTGATAGTATCGATGCTTGTTCTGGTATAGGAAAATTTCGTATGCCATTTCCACATAGTTTGGAACGCTATCTGCCATGACACGACGAACTACTGGATTGGTTACTTCAACAGAAGTCATGGTTAGCAGGGAAGCTGTCGATTTTATAAGGCCAAGCATGTGACCCGTAATTCCAGCATCCTTCACTTCGCTTAACGAACGATTTGGTTTCTTCGGCTGAGTTGGTGTAATCCCGTACACTACTTCATTGCTTTGCTGCATTTGATATTGCTGTGTAGGTACTTGAGGATCACCGCCTGTAGAGAACGCCTCTACAGTAGTATTGTATTGCTGCTCAATGAATTGATATTGGCGGTCTAGTATGTCTAACAGCTGTGGGTCTTGGACGTATTGTCGGAACATCATATACTGATCCAATACATTGATAATCCCGGCTAATACTTCATGTAAATCAAATACTTCATGACCTCCATGGATCATATGCTGTGGCATCCCCTGAGGTACCCCTTGCCCTGGCTGTCCCTGTGGGTTGTTTGGTGGTTGTTGATTCATATTTTTCCTTCCTCCTTCATTCATTGTCACCCCTTTAGTATGGTGTGGATATACAAGATTATGTAAGAAAGTAACCAAGACAGAAAATTCTGCTTACACGTGTTTCGAAAAAAGATTATTGACTATACACGACCACCCTGCTAAAGTATCAAAAGTAGCGTTACAAACGCTAAGATACCTAACAACACTACACTTCACTTCATTCCTTGTATAAGTTTGGGAATACGGCCCAAACGTCTCTACGAGCTACCGTAAATAGCTTGGCTACAAGGGATTACGTTTATCTAAATAGATAAGCTATCCCTTTGTAGACATCTAGCTTCGGTAGGCCCTAGCCTAACGGAGCTTTTTTTATAGGCACCTTTACCATGAAAAGGAAGAAAACCATACTTTATATTTCCTGATAGGTGCGTACTACCATTTGTTAAAGGGGGAAACGACTCATTGCAACGTATTAGTCAATATTTTCAGTTTCATGAACGCAATACAAATTTCAAGCAGGAAACGATTGCTGGCATGACAACTTTTCTTGCTTTAGCTTATATACTTGTTGTAAATCCTACCGTCCTCAGTGAAGCAGGAATGGACAAGGGTGCTGTATTTACAGCAACTGCATTAACCATCATTTTCGGGACTCTAATGATTGGTATTTTTGCCAATTATCCCATTGGAATTGCTCCGAGTATGGGATTAAATGCCTTCTTCACCTATGGTGTGGTTCAGTCCTTGGGTGTAGAGTGGGAAGTAGCGCTTACCGGTGTTTTTATTGCTGCTATCCTCTTCATGATTTTAAGCCTCTTAAAAATAAGAGAGAAAATTATCAATGCCATTCCGCAGGATTTAAAGCATGCTGTTGCCGGTGGTATAGGTTTCTTTATCGCCTTCATCGGCCTTCGGAACGCAGGGCTTGTTACACAAAGTGATGCTACGATTGTACAACTTGGGACCTTAACTGCTCCTTCGACAATGCTGGCTATTTTCGCATTTATTATTACAATTCTAATGCTTGTGTATGGATGGGGTGGGGCTATTTTCTACGGTATCATTCTTGCAACAGTAGTTGGCATTCTGTTCGGAATCATCCAGCCCCCTGAACAAAATGTCGGCAGCATTCCAAGCTTAGAACCAACCTTTATGGTTGCGGTCCAGCCGGAGTATCTTACTCAAGCGTTTTCCCCAGAAATACTGCCGGTCATCTTCACCTTTTTATTTGTAGCCTTCTTTGATACAGCGGGGACATTGATTGCTATTGCTTCACAGGCAGGTCTGGTGAGGGATAATAAAGTACCTAATGCAGGAAGAGCACTCCTTTCTGATAGTACTGCCTCAACAGTAGGAGCTCTTCTTGGCACATCGACTACAGCTTCCATGGTTGAATCCTCCGCAGGTATCGGGGCAGGGGGCCGTACTGGTTTTTCTTCTGTTATTATGAGCGTTTTTTTTGGATTAGCTATTTTCTTCTCCCCTATTCTGGAGATTATTCCAACCAGTGTCACTGCACCGGCGTTAATAATCGTTGGTTCTATGATGGCTACAGAGGTTAAGCAAATTAACTGGGAGAGAATGGACATTGCTATTCCGTCCTTCATTACCATTATCATGATGCCCCTTACGTATAGTGTAGCTACGGGCATTGCGCTAGGGTTCATCCTATATCCTTTGACGATGCTTGCTGCTAAGAGAAAGAAGGAAATTCATCCACTTATGTACGTCATGTTCCTGCTATTTATCGTATATTTCTGGATTAGTCCGTAAAGGCATAAGGGTAAGAAGAAAACCACGGCTGGAGGAACACCTCAAGCCGTGGTTTTATATGGTCGTTAAGCCTTTGAAGCTCCAACTGATTGGTCTGGTAATTTCCATCTCAGGAAAATGTACATGGTACACTTGCTTTTGCTCCTCGATGCTCTCAATTTTCCCTTCGCCGAATACTGGGTGTTTAACCAGCGCACCTACTTCATAGGAGGCTTCCTTCTGTGGTGCCTGCTGGAGCTTTCGGTTCATCCGTATTACTTCCTTGGCCTCTTCTTCGAGGTCCCGATCTATTACACCCACTCGCTTATATAACCCATCCTCTAACTCAAAAATAAAGCGAGAGGGGTACTTTTTCTGCCCTCGTCCCGTAAAGCCTTCCGATTCTGTCAGATACAGCTCCTTTTCTGCTCTTGTAATGGCTACATAGGCCAGTCGACGCTCCTCCTCTAGAGCATATTCCTTTCGATCTCTTAACGAACGCTCATTAGGCAGTATGCTTTCTGTAAGTCCGATAAGAAAGACGTACGGATACTCTAACCCTTTTGCTGTATGAATAGTCATCATCTTAATGGATTCCTTCTCATCTTCCCGGTCATTTTCCGTATAAAGAGTGAGCATTTGCAAGTAATATTCCAGCGAGACATCCTCCCCATACGCCTGTTCATACTGGACAAGCGACCGTTGCAGCTCCATCACATTATCCAGCCTGTCCTGATCTCCATCTTCTCGAATATGAGCCTCATACCCAGTTGCCTGCAGCACATCCTGCAGTAAATCGGATACACTGACTTCCTCCTTCTTCACCTTCAACGCCTCAATAGCATTTACAAATTCAAGCGCCTCTGTTCGAATAAACTGATCATGGTCCAAATTGTTTTTCAATGTCGTATATAACGTCTCTCCAGATTCTTCAGCCCATTGCCGCAGCAATTCTATTCGTTTTTTCCCAATTTGCCGTTTCGGAGTATTCACGATTCTCATAAAGGATAAATCATCTTCAAAGGCCATTAGCTTTAAATGGGCCAATGCATCTTTAATTTCTTTTCTTTCAAAGAATTTGAATCCCCCAAAAATCGAGTACTCCAGATTATCGTTAATAAGCTCCTGCTCCATAAATCGAGAGAGGTAATTGGCACGATACAGTATGGCTATATCGTTTAAGGAAGCACCTTGCTGTTTTACAAGATCCTTGATTTGCCCAACAATCCATTTCGCCTCCTCTTGTTCCTGCTTGCCATGATAATGGATAACCTTTACACCAGAAGGTGCTTCTGTAAACATTTGCTTTTCCACTCGTAACGCATTGTTTTGGATTAGGGAGTTTCCTACTGCCAGTATTTCTGGGGTGGAGCGATAATTTTGATTCAAAAAGATTGTTTGGCAATTTGGATACCAGCGCTCTAGGTGTACAATATAGGCAGGGTCTGCGCCTCTCCATTCATAAATAGTCTGATCAGGGTCGCCTACTACAAAAACATTGCCATGCTTTTCTCCTAAGAGGCGAATCAACTCAAACTGCCGGGAGCTGCTATCCTGAAATTCATCGACTTGAATATAGTGGAGCCGCTCCTGCCACCTGGCAAGGACCTTTGGATATTCCTTAAATAGCGCGAAGGTAAAATTCATTAAATCATCAAAATCCAGTCCATACACCCGCTTCTGCTTCTTTAAATACATTAATAGGATTTTCCGGTCCTGATCCTCCGTATCCTCTGGCTTAATAGGCTGATTCCGATCTATTAACGAATATACATAGCCTGTATCCATTTTTAGTTCGCCTATTTTTTTCAGAATCCGGTTAAATTTACTGTCGTTTATTTTCAGTTGTAATTCTTCATAGATTTCTCTTAGGATAGTTTTTTGGTCTTCCGTATCTAATATTAGGAAGTTCTTTGGATAGAAAAGATGATGAATCTCTTCCCTTAAAACACGGACACAAAAGCCATGGTACGTCGTAATGTATCCTGTGTCCCTCTCGCCTCCAATAATCTTCTTTACTCTTCGCTTCATTTCTTGAGCAGCCTTGTTCGTAAATGTGACACACAACAGATTGGAAGGTTCAATTCCAAGTGCATTAACTAGATAAGCATACCGACTGGTTAACGCCTTCGTCTTGCCCGAACCAGCTCCAGCAATAACTCGAATAGGACCTTCTGTGGTTGTTGCAGCTAGACGCTGCATTTCATTTAAGCCATGTAACATATTAAATGGTTCCGTCATACTAATCCCTCACAGAACGTTTGTTTGCCATTAGTATACTACACTCTCTGTTAATAATGAAGTCACACTTCCTATTGTTGATATTTCAAAAGCTCTGAAACGGTAACAAACGAATAACCATCTTGTTTAAGAGCCTCCACAATTCCTTTAACAGCTTCCATGGAATACTCCACATCATCCTCATAGAGAACGTCCAAGGAAATAATAGCGCCAGGACGAGTATTAGTGGTTACATGTTCTACGATGCTCTCTGGCTCCGCTTCTATCTTGGCATATATTTGTGGTTCAATAGACCACATAATCGTTTCCCTTTGCTGAAATTGTAAATATAGGGGAAGGACTAGCAGCTTTTTACCGTACGGAGGGCGAAACGGTATCGTATCTTCATAGCCAGCTTCTCTAATCAGCTGGTCGGTTTTTTCAATTTGCTCTTTAATCCAAACGGGACTCTTTAAGACCATTCGTTCATAAGAGTACCCTTGATTACCTAGCTGGTGAGGTGATTTCACAAGTGGGTCAAGCTGGTCAGAATGCTTGACAATCGTACTTCCATTCAGAAAGAACGTTGCCTTCACGTCCTCGTCTGCAAGAGTTTCTAATAATTGCTCGGTTTGTTTGGAGGGTCCGCCATTAAAGGTAAGAGCTACAACTTTTTCCTTTGTTTCCACTTCCGTTACAAGCTTTCCCGCCACCTGAACGGTTCTAGCATTCATTAGATGATAACTAGAAAAGAATACAATAAAAAAGACCAAAAGAGACACCAGTGCATAGTTCATTAATTTCCTCACGAAGTTATCGCCTCTTTATCATTTAGTAGTTTTTCACTATATTATGTAGCCTATTAAGCTAGAGATGAAACACATAGTGTTACTATTTTTTGCTGCCATCCAACGATATACTTCATTACGTTCTTTCAAACAAGGATACTCTACTACATATAAACCCGTTGCAAATAAAAAAACCTCAAGGATTTTTTCCTTGAGGCATCTTCATTCCATTTATTCAAATTCCATAGCCCAGTTCCCATTCCGAAACACAGGCTCTGTTTCTCCATCATGGGTTATTCCATCAATGTCTAAATCACCAGAACCCATCATGAAGTCTACGTGAACAATGCTATTGTTGACTCCATGCTGATCCAGGCTTTCATTGTTCATATCCGCTCCACCCTTAATGCTGCTAGGATAGGCTTTACCTAGAGCGAGGTGACAGGAAGCATTTTCGTCATATAAAGTGTTGTAGAAAATAACACCGCTTTGAGATATTGGAGAATGATGCGGTACAATCGCTACCTCTCCTAGCCTTCTTGCCCCTTCATCCATATCCAGCAGGTTTTGCAGCGTATCATACCCCTTCTCTGCAGTGAAATCTACGACCTTTCCTTCTTTAAAGGTTAGTGAGAAATTCTCGATTAGATTACCACCATAACTCAACGGTTTCGTACTGGAAACCGTTCCATTCACACCATATTTATCAGGAAGCGTGAATACTTCTTCAGTTGGCATATTGGCATTAAAGGAAATACCTCCTTCCGTTTCTGAGGAACCGCCCTTCCACTTATGCCCTTCAGGTAATTGAATTTCTAGATCTGTACCTGGTGCTTTATATACTAGCTTTTTAAATTGCTTCTGATTTAAAAAGTCCCTCGCCTTTCCAAGAATAGCATTATGCTCATTCCACGCTGCAATAGGATCATTCTGGTTTACCCGAGTAATATCGAATATGTGCTCCCAAAGCTTATCGACAGCAGCCGCTTCTGATTCATGAGGAAACACTTTTTTCGCCCATTCTGCATTAGGAATAGCGATGATAGACCAGGATATTTTATCGTTCATCGTGTATTGGCGAAAATTCTGCATAGCCTCGCCTGATGCTTTATTTGCTGCTGAAATTCTCGTTGAATCAATACCCTTCAATAAATCAGGATTCGTACCACGTATAGAAAGGATAGCAGCTCCTTCCTCCGCAAAGGAATCATACATATCCACTTTCCATTCAGGTACTGACTCAATTACCTCTTGATTGGCATGTTCAAACCAAAGACGCTGCATAGTGTCATCAGTCCAATTAATATGTACATTTTTCGCTCCCATTTCATAGGCTTTCCTAGTCACTATTCGTGCTAGCTCTACACCTTCTACTGGCGCATTCATCATTAATGTTTGATTTTCCTGAAGGTTTACTCCAGTCCTTAAAGCAAGTTCCGCATATTTTTCTAATTGCTCCTGTGTGGGCATCCTATAGTCCTCCTTTAAATGTGCTACCTATAGTAACAAACTGAAGATAGCTATGGAAAGATAACGGTTTTTCCATTAGTAGTTTTGCTAGTCAATCATTTAGCTGCATAGATATATCATACCCTTTTTCCTTCATTAAATGAAAGCGTTATCCAAAGGATTACATACAAATAGACAAATCCTTCTATCATTCTACAAGTTTCTATAATTACTTATCATTCTCGATTATTCTAGCAACTTTTTTCAACATGCTTCTTTCTCTCGATAACCCTTGTATATCAATGGTTTGTACAGTTCAATCATATAATTCTATTGATGTTATTGAAAAAGATTGTACAATTTATTCTGTACAAGTTTTCTATCCTATTGTATGATAAGTACTGTTAACACATAGAAAGGACGATTTGATGAAATCCAAAATTATTGACTGGCCCACGTTTATAGGGGCATTCTTCTTACTGTTAGCCGTAACAGTGCCACTCATTATTTTTCCTCAACAAGGACAAGAATACGTCCTGGCGGCAAAAGATTACATGACACAAAACTTCGGTGTCATCTTTATGATTGTCGGTTTAGGTATATTTTTATTCCTCATTTATGTTGCCTTTAGTAAAAATGGTCACGTTAAACTAGGTGACAAGGACGAAAAGAAAGAATTCAGTACCTTCTCCTGGGCTGCGATGCTTTTCTGTGCAGGTATTGGTTCTAGTATTTTATATTGGGGTACCATAGAATGGGCTTACTACTACCAATCCCCTCCATTTGGTTTAGAGGGTGGATCCCAGGAAGCAATTCAGTGGGCAAGTGCATACGGTATTTTCCACTGGGGACCTATCGCTTGGGCAATCTACACTTTACCTGCCTTACCAATCGCATACTTTTATTATGTTAGAAAGAAACCCGTACTTAAAATTAGTGAAGCATGTCGCCCTTTAATTGGCCGTCACGCAGATGGACCACTCGGTACATTGATTGATGTTTTATTCATGTTCGGTTTAATGGGTGGTGCAGGTACAACACTCGCACTAGGTACTCCTATGATAGCGGAAGGTATTTCCTCCCTGACAGGCCTTGAAGTAACACTAGGCTTACAGACTGCTATTTTAGTAGTATGTACCGTCATCTTTGCTGTTAGCTCTTATACTGGCTTGAAAAAAGGAATCAAAGTATTAAGTGACGTAAACCTTTGGCTGGCATTTTTCCTGCTAGGATTCGTGTTTATTTTCGGACCTACTAAATTTATCGCCGAAACTACTACCAATAGTGTTGGCTTAATGCTGGATAATTTCTTCCACATGAGTACCTGGACAGAAGCATTCGGCGGACTGGGAGGTTTTGAAAATACCGGCTTCCCTGAATCCTGGACTGTGTTCTATTGGGCATGGTGGCTAGTCTATGCACCTTTCGTCGGTCTCTTTATAGCGAGAATTTCAAGAGGCCGTACTATTCGCCAAATGATTATTGGAACTATTTTATACGGTACACTGGGCAGTATTTTATTCTTTGGTATCATCGGAAACTTTGGCATGTACATGCAATTAAGTGGTTCCTTTGATGTTATTGGCGTATTAAATGACCAGGGAGCACCAGCAGCTATTATCGCTGTGCTTGGACAGCTGCCAATGGCACCACTCATGATTGTTATTTTTACTGTGCTAGCCATTATCTTCCTGGCTACCACATTTGACTCCAGCTCTTACATTCTGGCATCCGTAGTGCAAAAGCAAGTAGAAAGCGAACCACTACGCTGGAACCGTTTGTTCTGGGCATTTGCCTTGTGCCTGTTGCCATTAACGCTTATGTATTTAGGTGGACTGGGTACACTGCAAACAGCAAGTATTGTCGGTGGATTCCCACTGCTAATCATTATGATTCTATTAGCGTGGTCATTTATGAAGGCTTCTAATGCTGATATTAGAGCATCAGACGATTATGAACCGAAAACCATTAATTTGGATTCTCGTAAGATCCGCAATCGCCTCAAGCGCAAAAAGGATTCTAATGATCAAGATACACGAGTTGGATAAGCAGTATAACAAAGCACGTACCTTCACTAGGTACGTGCTTTTTGTAGGATATAAATGTCTATGCATAATCTATTTGACGATTGGCAATTTTCCAGGTGCCATCAACAAACTGATAAGTTACGGTAATAGTGTATTCCCCATCCATATCTGTAGTGTTCTTCTGAGTTAATTTGTAACTGCTACTTGTAACTTTATCTAATGTAAAAGGTATAGAGGGATATACACGAATTGGCAGATGTCCAGGAAGAGAATACAATTCCCCATCTTTTGTTTCAAAGCTCTCATCAACATATTTCGTTGCTAAGGAAGATACAAGAACTTTATTAAAATCTTTTAAAATCTCTGATCTTGTATTATAGTTAACAACTTTATTAGTCTCATCTGCTTTTATCTTATATAATTGCCTTAATCTATCCTCTAATTCTGCAACTAAAGGCTTTCCTTTCAGAGATTCTTCCTTTGCTTTTTGTTTCCCATTCTGCTGCTCTTCTTCCGATTCTGTTTGAGGTACTTGTTGTTGATTTGTTTCCTTTTCTTCCGGATCCTGCACTTGCTCATTTGCACCTGCTTGCCCTTCCTCTACTGGGAGTTCCTTAGTGTCAATAGCATCAACAATCCATATTCCATCCTCAGTGGTAATGGTATAGGTTATAAGAATACGTTGCGCTGTACTGTTGGTCCGTTCCTGTTTTAGATAGTAAATCTGTTCCCCCACTTCCTCAAACGTTACCTCGTTCTCATTAGGAAGTAATGGCATCCTATCTACCTCAACAAAGAGACCTTCCTCACGTTCTCTGAAATGCTCTTTCCCATATTGATCAGCTAGACTCGAAGACATGTAATGCTCTAGATGTTGCTTCAATTCTTCTAATGATTGGAATTTCGTTAAGACTCCGATTTCGTTTTGGGATTGAATAATGGTATTGAATGCTTTCTTAAAATCCTCTAACACTAATACCGCTTTTTCTTTAGTTAATATTTCTTCCTCTATCTTCTCCACCTCTACTCTCTCTCCATTACTAGCCTCCACTTCCGATTGTTCTGTATTTGCTTCCCCCTCAGCCGACGTTGCATTGGGAGTACACCCCGTAACCAGAACAGCAGCACTCCATAGAAGCACCATCCCCATCACTTTTCTCACCATATGACATCCCCTTTTCGGTCTTTATCTTTCAGCACCTTTGACGTGCATTGTTCTGAAATGGTTTCATCCTTGTGTGGTTAATTGAGCTCTTTTTGATCCACATCATCAACCTTCCATATCCCCTCTTCCCTAACAAGGGTGTACTGCACCTCTATATGACCGTTCAATTCATTGTCCCACTCTTGTTTAACCACATATGTACTCTCCTCTACCTTCTCTAACTGGAATGGCTCCTGCTCCTTTAAAAATAAAGGACCCTCTGTACTTGTTACAAACAGCCCATCATTTCTTTGAGTAACAAAGACGTCAATAAAGTAATCCGCTCTCTCATCTGATACATAGTGGTCCAAATATGCCCGAATTTCCTTTACAGACTGATATTTTTTAAAAGATCCATCCTCCCTGACATTCGTTATAATTCCATTAAAGGCACGCTCATAGTCTTCCAGTATTACCTTCGCTTTCCCTTTATCTAACCCCTCATTATCAGCTGTGAACTTCTTTTCTTTTGGTTTTGAATCTTCTGGAGCTGTTGTTTGTTCCTTCTCTTTCTTCTCCTTCTGTACGGATTCTTCCGATTGGATGCCCTTTTCGAGACCTTCTCCGCTACATGCAGCAGCACCACTTAAGAGTATAATGAAACTTGAGAAAAGCAAGGTTTTCATCGTATCTCTCCTCCCATTTGGTTTATGCATTAGACGTTAAGTTTAAAGTCATCGTTTCATTCTCAAACTATACTCATAAACACATCGTATTATTTCCTTTTTCCTGTATGGTCATTTATGATGAGAAATAAGAGAACAAAAAAGGTGGTGTAAAGATGACAGACGCAAAACAACTTTCTCAATATCTTTACGAGCAGGCTCCCTATATTACACAAGAATGGCTGGATATGCGTAAGAAAGGAATCAATTCGATCTACGCTGCTGATGCAGGAGACCATCTCGAGCGTCAATTAAGAGAGCATAACGAAAAACTCATACATGCTATTATTAATTACTTCTTATATGACGAACAAACAGCACATCAAGAATTAAAGGATTGGGCCAAATATGTTTCGGAGTTAAGGGTGAATGGACAAGTACCTATACACGAGTCCCTGGAACAATTTCGCTTGTTTAGAGGAATTCTATGGGATAAAGTGAAGGGCTTTCTAGTAGCACAAGGCTTAGATTTGGATACAGCTTTACTGTACGGACAAAAGATAAACGACGCTTATGATTTTATGATTCTTCATTTCGTCAAGCACTATGATGAAACCTATTCTTCTCAAATGCAAGCTCAGCAAAATCTCATTAATGAGCTAAGCTCTCCTGTCATACCTATTACAACTAAGGAAGCCATTTTACCGCTCATAGGTGATTTAGATTCTAATAGGACACATTATATTCAAAAGAATACACTGGAGTTGTGCAGCAAAGAACACTATGAAACACTTTACCTCGATATGTCTGGTGTACATACCATTGACACTGTTGTAGCTCAGCACCTATTTCAGCTTATCCAGTCTCTTGAGCTGCTTGGTATTCAATCCGTCATTTGTGGAATGAAGCCAAAGGTGGCACAAGTATCCATACAATTAGGCATTGATTTCTCCAAGATTCCAGTAAAAAGCACGCTCTCTCACGCCCTTGCTGACCTTAGCTATAAACAGCAAGAGGAAGGGTAAGGGGACACTCTTCCTACAATAGTAACACTACATCCTGCTTTATACAGAGCAGGTTTTTTGTTTTGATCCAGATTATAGTTATTTGTTCCGAACAACCCCTTTGGCATGCTTTCGACATCGTTTTCACCTTTCATTAGGGGTGGAGCGTAAGGTAATTAGCTCAACATAGACCCTCTCCTTCTATAAATGAACCACCCTCCATATTAGTAGTAAATATTACCACTTCCTGTTTAAATTTCCACGGAGGGGGAATGAACTCAAATATCCATATAGAAGGAGGATGGTATAGTGGAAAATACAAATATGTGCACCTATTATTTTCAAGATGATGGTGTTATTCCGAATAATCACCAACTACCTCTGGTCCTCTACCCAGGTGTTCTCCATAATGATAAAGATGACATGAATGAAGTGTTTCTGAAGAAGGATTGGCATGATACCTGGATAGGAGGTGTGTTCGATTATCATCATTTTCACAGTACGGCCCATGAGGTATTAGGCGTGTTGAGTGGGGAAGCTACTGTTCAATTTGGCGGAGAGCATGGCAAAGCCGTTGATATCCAGGCTGGTGATGTCGTCATCATTCCAGCAGGTGTTGGCCACAAACGACTCCATGCCACGTCTGAATTCAGAGTGGTAGGAGCTTATCCAGAAGGGCAGTGGAAAGATATTCGAACAGGCGAACACTCTGAAAGACCTATTGTTCTGGATAACATTAAAAGAGTCTCCCTCCCTAAAACGGATCCTGTTTATGGAGAAGAGGGCCGACTATTAGACGTTTGGTCTTAAGCGCTACTGATTATTATGCCGCAGGATGAGGGGGAGATGGCCTCTGTAGAGAGCACCATCCCCTCTTTATCCTTAAGATTTTAGAAACTGCTTTGTTTGGTCGATGATACGATGAAGGTATTGGATACTAAGCATTGAATTAGATGGAACCTCACACGCATGATTTGCACCCTCCAGCTTCACACATGCGACATTCTCCTTCTTATAAAGCTCCTCCAAGGCATTATCTGAGTAATGGGAATCTCTGCTTCCAATAATAAGAAGAGATGGCTGTTGTAGTTGACGTAATGTTTCTCTTACATCACTATCATCAAGCAAGGGGGTCAGCCAAATCGTCTTGGCTTTTTGAAAGGCTTTTCTATCCGTCATTTCAGATACCATTGCTCTTGTCCCTAATGATTTGCCAACGAGACAGAAATGCTTATACCTTCCGTCCTCTAGTGCATGGTGAATACTTCTCTCAACATCAGTTTGAACCCACTCTTCCCGCTCTTCTTGATTCAGGTCATGGAAGGAATCCTTATCATCGTATTTATAATTTACTTGGAAGACATCATATCCTTCCTCTAATAATGCCGATGTCATATAATATAGCACTGGTTTATCCACCGTGTATCCAAGCCCAGGCAGCACAATAGCTAAATGGTCGCTTTTTGCTTCGTGTTTAATATGGCGAAAGGCAACAGGCTGCTCCAAGTATCCTCCAATTACACCTTCTTCAATAACGTACATAAAACCCACCTCTCCATTGGTGTTTTTTCCCATCATAACATCTCTTACTCTCCCTATCTAGCTGGAGTACACGTAATGAAATTCACACCTTACAACCCGCTCTCGAAACCAAGTCTTCCACGATTTATCTATCACGTTAATCCACCAAACATCACTTTAGAGCATTATGAATAAATATCCGCTTCTAAAGTGAATACACCGTTTATACATGCTTAGATGGGCCACGTATTACCCACCCCGTTCACAAGGTTAAGGGTGATTTAGCAGCAATAGTCCGAAACAAAACAACATGCAGAGAAACAAAAGCTTCTCTGCATGCTGAAGAATTTATAACGATGGATAAGCTAAGCGACATAATATTCCATAATCTGTTAACAATAGATGCCGGGGCTTTGGTTGTCATATAAAGTTGACATGTAAAGGAGTTAGTATAGTTTTAGACCCTATAGTAGTAATTATCTCTATTCTATGAGTTACTACTTAGGATGATTAGACTCTATTACTAGAGATACAGAAACTCCATCTTTATCCTATACGGCGTCCTTCATTTGGAGTAAGCCATAAGGAATACCAGCCCCCTTCTTTCACAATTGGGTTTAAGTCACTGATCGTTAAATCGGCTGCATTCGCGATGGAGGTAATGTCAGGCTGGTTTGGCAGTGCATATAAATTAGAATGAGCTGTAAAGAAGCTGTTAAATACAGAGGAAAATGCCTGCCCCTGCTCTAATCCATGAAGTGGAGTAATGACGGAGATGAGACCTTCTTCTTCCAGCCAATTTGAGATATTACCTAACAAAGCTCCTCGAGTGGACGGTTCGACATAGTGGAAAATGTTGTGTAATAGAATCAAGTCTGCTTTTTGCTCGTTAGGATGCCAATTTGTAGCATTTCCAACCACAAATGTAATGTTGTCATAGCCGATGGAGGCTTTTTGGGCATATTCTATCACTTTTTCGTTCATATCCACTCCCACCATTTCAATGTCAGGGAATGTTTCAGCCAGCTTTCGCAGGTAGCCTCCATAGCCACAGCCAATGTCGATAATTCTATTAATCTCCCGCTCGCGAATTAGCTTTCGGATTCTGCGGATAGCAAAGTGCTCTAGTAAGCTGGATGTCTCTGCAACCACACTTCCAAATTTCTCATGATTAAAAAAGGCTCGCTCGCCTGTTTGCATAAATTTTGGATACGCTAGTAGTGTTGGAATATGTAATTCCATCATTTCCTTCAATACTGCTGCTACTTGCTGTCCATCCTCCGTTAGGAATTCGCCGCAATGCTTCTTAGAGGTTCTATAACGTCCGCCTGTCCTCTTCCTCAGGTGCTTAATAGAAACGCCTACTTCTACCCAGCATTGCAACAGGTCTTCTCCAATTTGGTTTGCTTCTGCTACCTCCTGAACCGTCACTGGTGATTGAAATTTCTTAAATAAGTTCAATTCATTTCCCACATAAGCGTGCCATGTATATAGAAACGACTCATTGCGCTTCATCCAATTTCTCGCTCGTAATGCCTTTTGCCAGTCCTTCATGTTAGGTCACCAATCCTTTCTCTCCCATGGATAATCCTCTGTTCTTTCAAAAAAATATTCTAACTGCTCTTCTTCTAATACGGTGCGTTTTCTTTTTGGAAGGGCGCCTATTTGAATGAATCGGTCCAGAATCGTGTTGTCCCAACGTCCTAATCCAGAGATGTTGAGCATTTGCTTCATATGCAAGGTTGGATCTCTTTCCATTTGTTCAATACTCTTTATTCGTATTCTCCTCCACCATTTGTATGGGAAAGAGTATGCCATCGCAGATAAGTGACTTAAATCAAGCAGAAATTGCGCTCTCGGTCGTCTTACTTTTTCATACCATGTCAGCATTTCATGACCCCATTGATTGGTTTCTTTCATATGGGCAATTAACTGTCCTAACACATCCGCATCCTGGATGGCCAGATTCATTCCTTCCCCTGCCATCGGATGCACTGCATGAGCAGCATCTCCTATTAAAGCTACATTTTGGGATACATATTGATCTACATGGTACATTGTTGGAATCATTAATTGGATTCTCTTCCAGGATTGGAGCTCTTTCACATGCTCTCCTAGTGAAGGGCATAACTCCTCATATGCTTTATGGAAATATTCAATTCCTTCCTTTTTCAGTGTTTTATAGGCACCGGCTTTAATTAAGAAAACCGTCCTGATTTGGTTGTCAGGCAAGGGGAACAAGCCTAGGAAACGATGGTTGGTTGTAACAATTTTCCCATTTGTAAAATCCTCCGGTCTCGAGAAGGTGACGGTAAGAAAATGATGGTTATACGTCTTATTTTTTATAGATAAGCCCATTTCATTTCTTGTAGGTGAATTTCTCCCCTCTGCTCCAACATAAATGTGAGCAGACACCCCTTCTATCGACTTATCATCGGTATGCTTGATTTGTGCGACGCCCTGGTCAAATCCGATAAATCTAGCAGGTTGAATGTACCGAAAGTAATTCTTATATTGCTTAGCCTTTTCCAGCATAATCCGTTTTAGCTCCTCATGGGGGATCATTAACGCATAATCGTAGGAGGAGGCAAGTAATCCGTAGTCCATTTTTGTATTACCAACATGCATAGGTGGACTTTCCTGCCTTCTTTGTAATTCAACAAATTCAATTTCCTGGAACGAATGACCAAACGCAAGCACTTCATCTAGCATACCTAACTCATCAAGAATACTTAACGTTTTCGGTTGAAGCAGTTCTCCTTTGTACGAGGGAGAGGCCGCTTTTAATTGTTCAACTACTGCAACATGTACTTGTTGACTGGCGAGTTTGACTGCAAGTGCTAATCCACCGACCCCACCACCGTGAATAAGAACTTCTGTGTCTGACATCCTCTCCCCCCTTCCATATGTATAATTCTTCTATTCCTCTCCCTTGCTTCTATGAAACGTTTCAAGGTGTTCTATATTTCAGAATATTCATATTCCTATCTCAAGAAAGCTCTGTTACAATGTTCTATTATAGAACCGTCATATGCTATAGGTGCCCTACATCTATACAAATAAGGAGGAAGCGTACTATGTTCACTTACACTATTGATAGTAAAACTCATTTAAAATTATTAGAAAGGAAAGATGCAAAGGAATTATTCGAGCTTATACATAACAACCGGCCACATTTACGTGAATGGATGCCTTGGGTAGCTGGTACAACTGAATTAGAGCATACAGAGTCCTTTATTCAAAGTACTCTAGATAAGTTTGCTAAGAGTAACGGATTTGATGCGGGAATTTGGCATAACGGTACACTAGCAGGGACGGTCGGGTTTCATGAGATTAATACCCTGCACGGATTTACCTCCATCGGCTATTGGCTTGGAAAAGAATTTGAGGGAAGAGGATTAATGACACAAGCTGTTGAGGCTCTTGTAGAGTATGCCTTTCATACTCTCGGGTTACACCGGGTAGAGATCCGCTGTGCTTCTCTTAATTTAAAAAGCCAGGCCATCCCGAAAAGGCTAGGGTTTACTGAGGAAGGACAAGTTCGGGAAGCAGAATGGCTTTATGACCATCATGTTGATCACATCATTTATGGGATGCTACAGAGGGAATGGAAGAAATAACATTTTTTTAAAGACATTATGATAGAAAAGGAGAGGGAGTCCTTATCCAGACACCTCTCCTTCCTCTTTAACGATAATTTCTTATGCATTAGATGAATGCTTTTCTTTGTTTCGAAGCTCAATTCTTCTTATTTTACCAGAGATTGTTTTTGGCAGCTCTTCAATAAATTCAATCTTTCTCGGGTATTTATACGGAGCTGTCAGCTCTTTGACATGATTCTGCAATTCGTAGACCAGTTTCTGATACTCTGTCTCTACGTTTGGCTGAAGAACGACAAAAGCTTTGACTACACTACCTCTAATTTCGTCAGGACTTGCTACAACCGCACATTCTTGCACGGAAGGATGTTTGATAAGAGCATCCTCTACTTCAAACGGTCCAATCGTGTACCCAGAGCTGATAATAATATCATCGCTCCTGCCCTCGAACCAGAAATACCCATCTTCATCCATCTTGGCCTGGTCTCCTGTCACATAATAATTACCGCGCTGAGACATTTTTGTTCTTTCTGGATCTTTGAAGTATTCCTTAAAAAGAGCTGGAGTATCTAAATGAACGGCTATATCGCCTACTTCACCGCTTGGTAATGGGTTACCTTCCTCATCAATGATTTCAACTTGATTACCAGGAGTCGGTTTACCCATTGAGCCTGGTTTAACATCCATTCCTTTCATTATACCAACGAGGAGTGTATTCTCTGTTTGTCCATATCCATCTCTTACTGTTATATGAAAATGTCGCTGGAAAGTGTCAATAACTTCCCTGTTTAAAGGCTCTCCTGCTGATACTGCACTGTGCAAGGCGGACAAGTCGTAGTTATCTAGATTATCCTGCTTAGCCATTAAGCGATATTCGGTTGGAGTACAGCATAAAACGTTTACTCCATATTTCTGTAATAAGGATAAATATTTATCAGGCTCAAACTTCCCTTGATAAATAAACCCCGTTGCTCCTGACCCCAAAACGGATAAAAATGGGCTCCAAATCCACTTCTGCCATCCTGGCCCTGCTGTCGCCCAAACTGTATCACGCTCTTCTATAGCCAGCCAATTATCAGCTGCTGTCTTTAAATGGGCAAAACCCCAGCCGTGGGTATGAACGACTCCCTTAGGGTTGCCGGTAGTACCGGAAGTGTAGGAGATGAACGCCATATCCTCCCGCTGTGTAGGAGCCATCTGTAAGTCAGGTGATTGCTCATCCATCACGTAGTCCAGTAACATCCACCCTTCCGAATGATAGCCGACTACGTATTTCTGTACTGTTTCGATGGAGCCCACATGCTCAAACTCCTTCACATAAGGGTAATAGCTTACTACAGCCTTTACTTCCCCATGATTAATTCGGTACTCAATGTCTTTGGCCCGAAGCATCTCAGAGCTTGGAATAACAACTAATCCTGCCTTCAATGCCCCAAGATATACCTCATACGTTTCAATCAAACGCGGAAGCATAATAAGGATTCGACCTCCTTGCTGTAAACCATGCGCTTTGAAAGCGTTACCAATTTTATTAGCATTTTTCATTAGCTTATGATATGTAATTTCTCGGAAGTTCCCCATATCATCTTCCCATTTCAATGCCATATGATCAGGATCATTGGCATAACGTTCCACTTCCTGAACTACATTATACATTTCTGGTGCAATCAAATCCTCACGCTTCAAACAAATCGCTCCCTTGTAAAAAAATAATGGCTCGTCTCCTACATTTTATCAAATTATCGAAAAACTTTGAAATATTATCCTTAGAACATCCAAGACACATTAAAAAAGCTGCTCTTCTTTGAAAGAAAAGCAGCTTAGATTTAATGAAAGGGTTTTGATAATGCTAGTTATCTTATTTTCCTGGATAGCTCCCTTAAGTGAAAGAAAAACCTATCATTAATATTTATCCCCAACTGTCCTGTTACGAAATAATTTCCGTTTCATCCTGGTATGCTGGATGGAATCGGTAGTACATTGGGTACGCTCTTGTGTACCACATTTGTATTGCTGGCCCTAGGAATAGGATGCCTGCAAGTGTTCCGAGACCCACTGGTCCTCCAATGAGAAAGGCAGCTGATGCCATTACTGCAGCAACGATGGTTTGACCGAGGCGGAGACTCAAGTTAAACCGACTGCTAATTGCTAGGAACAGCTGATCCACTGGAGCACGAGGGAATTGTGGTAATATATAGACTGCCACGCCAAGCCCCACTATGATGACACCGGTAATTAGAATTCCTATTTGGAATAAGAAAGGGGCAGAGGATAAATCCACCCTGGCAAATACGAATTCTAACCAGAAGTCCAGGATAACACTTTCCAGTAATACTGGTATAATGGCACGATATTCAGGTCCTTGCTTCATGAGCCAGGCATTAATGAAGATGATAATAAACTGAGAAATACCATACCATAACCCTACTGTAAACCCGAACTTGTCAGATAGCCCAATGAAAAAAGAGGTCCAAAAACCTGCTCCCAACGTGGCGTTGATGATTAAAGCTACACCAAAGAAGTTAATAAACATACCTAGAAGGTAAACCGTAACTCGATACAACATTACGATCTCCTCCCTTCTTCAAGATTTTTTGAACCTTAGGCTACTACCTAACGTTTCTAATGCAAACCACATTCTAAACCCCGCCACAGCAGTGGTCAATGCGTGTGCACAAAATATTTATTGCCATTTTTTTCGTATCTCTGTTAAATCCCATTACTGACTTATTCCGACGCTTCTGCCAGTTCATAGCGTGCTTGATAATTAGGATGCAGCAAATAATATATTGGATAAAAGCGAGTGTACATAAATTGAATGATGGGTCCAACAAACAGAACCCCAGCCATCGTTCCAAGTCCAACAGGTCCTCCTATAAAAAAGGCAGATGTAGAGGTGGTTGATGCTATGAGAGTCTGGCTCAATCTCAAGCTAATGTTAAAGCGTCCGGAAATAGCAAGAAACAATTGATCCACTGGTGCTCTTGGCAGCTGAGGCAATATATAAATGGCAACTCCAACTGCGCTAAGGGTAACACCGGTAATCATAAATAATACTTGGACTGCAAATGGAGCCGTACTCAAATTCAAGGAACCAAATACAATCTCTAGCCAAAAATCAAGGATGAGGCTTTCTAAAACCAACGGTACAATTGCCCGTATTTCAGGCGGTTGTTTCATTAAAGCAGCATTTGCAAATATAAAAACGAATTGCGCTATCGCATACCAAAATCCTACAGTGAAACCAAATGTGTCTGATAATCCAGCAAATAGCGCCGTCCAAAATCCAGCACCGAGCGTCGCTCTAATGAGTAGCGCAACCCCGAAAAAATTGACTAGCATTCCTAGAAGATAAATGGTTCCTCTATATAGCATGACAACACCCTCCTTTGTCTTTTAAATACATACGTTTTACGGTTACATCAAAATATCCTACGCCATTCTATTAGGTGCCCTTAAACCGGTCAATATAGGTGCTTTATTTTTAATAATTTCTTCATACTGTCACACAGATGAAAGAATATATACATCGTGACAGGAACACGATGCCTAACATACATAAAGCCTAACTCTATAGGGAGCTTCTTTTTCCCCCTCTATAGAATTAGGCTTCTAATACACTATCAAGCGAGTAATAGGTTGGTTTATCCATTTGCATGTAGTGAAGGCTGCCGTTAATATGCCAGTCAATGACATACAACAAACGATCAATGTCCTGATTGCGAATAGCCTCAATATACTGTTCGTGCTCCACAAAGCGTTTACTATGTGTCATATTGACATCCTGAAAGACATCGTACAATAGAAGATAAACATTTGTTTGATCTAATATCCGTTCCATGTACTCCATTAGAAACATATTTCCACTATGCTGAGCAAGATAGAGGTGGAATGATTTATTAACTTGAATATAGTTCAAAATATCCTGCTTCGCATAGGTGATACGCTCCTGTTGCACAAGGGCGTTCATTTCATCTAGATGCTGATTCGTCATCTTTGTAATGGTTAATCGTGCCGCCATAGTTTCCAGCTCTTTCCGCATATAGAAGGCCTGTCGAATCTCCTCTAGAGTTGGCTCGACCACAAACGCTCCTCGATTAGGGATAACAGTTACCAGTCCCTCCTGCTGTAACTTGGATACAGCGTGACGAATAGGCGTTCTGGATACGGACAATTTTTCCGAAATCGTCTTTTCCACGAGCTGAGTCCCCGGAGCAATTTTCCTAAATAGAATAGCATCCTTAAGTGATTGATAGACATACTCTATCATTGAATTCCTCTGACTCATGAATGTTCAACCATCCTTTTCTACTTGGCTCTGTTCATGCTTATTGTTGAAATATCTGTATAGCGTCCTTTGGTAGACTTGAATTAACTGCTATCTTCAAAACCAAACCTTTCCCTAGCTTCCTATTAAACAGATTAATCTAACGATAGGATTGGTAAGCTGGTCTTACGCGAGTCTTTTGAAATTTTGACCAATAATTTCATGCATGGAATGAACTGTAACGAAAGCTGTCTGATCAATATCCCCAATATATTTCTTCAAGCGATTGAGGTCTTTTCGTTTTAATATCGTAGTAATTACCTCTTTAGAATCATGGTTGTAAGCCCCTTTAGCTGCATGAATCGTAGCGCCTTTCCCTAATTCATAAACAATAAAGGAACGTACAGCTTCGCTTTCCTTACTAATAATAACGATTTCCTTGTTATCTTCGAGCTGCTGCAGCGCATAGTCGATGACAATACCATTTAAAATGACACCGAAGAAAGCATACAGTCCTACCTGTGGACCAAAGATTAGAACGGAGGAACCAGCAATGGCAATATCAGAAAAAAGCACAGCTTTTCCCATCTCAATAGAGAAGAATTTGTTGAGTATCATCGCGATTATATCGGTTCCACCAGTAGATGCGCCTTGATGGAATACCATGGCTATACCTGCTGCAGCAATGGCCTGCCCTATAATTAATTGAATGAGAATGTCATCGCTGAGTGGCTGTTCCATCGGAGCAAATTCCTCTAATGCCCATACCATAAAGGAAACGGCAAAGCTTGTATAAATGGTCTTCACCCCGAATTGAAACCCGATGAAGATGAACCCTAACAAGAAGCACACAATATTAAGGATAAGCATAACAAGGCCAAGTGGCATACCAGGAAAAACTTCATTCATCAGAATGGATAAACCACTAATCCCACCCGTTGCAAGATTATTGGGGGAAAGGAAAAAGTGTACATTTGCCGCTACACAAAAAACCCCTAAATTAATAATGAAAAAAGATAATAATTTCTTTAACATAAGCATCTTCCTTTGCTGAAAGTGTTTCCATATTGTCGACCAAAATTGTAGTACAATCTGAGATTATAGACCTCTTCTATACGTCTGTAAACCGTCTCAACACTTTTTTTACATTGGTTTGGAAATGTCGCAATATTTGTACCTTTCACATAAAAAAAAGGGAACGCTATAAGGTTATGAACATAACCCGCGTCCCCTTGAGCATTATTAAAAAATTATGATTCCTGTTTTTCCATCGCTTCTTTCATTTTCTGTACATGATCGCCATCTTCCTTTTTCATAATTTGTTTAAAAATAGGCTTAACTAGCTTCATCCGTAGAGTCTCTGCCTCAATGTTGCAAACAAAATCCACCTCAGTACCGCCCTCTTTATCCGTTAACGTATAATGATAAAACGTCGATAAGCCATCTACATCACTTCGTACGGAGAAAGTATTAGGTTTATCAAATTCCGTAATTTCTATAATAGAAGCAGCTTCTCTTCCTTTTATCTCTCGCGTTTCTCTAAACCTTGTCCCTACACCCATCGGTCCTTCTGTCAGTATTTCGTTCTTTACCACATTCGGCATAATAGTCTGAGCATTATCAAAGCTTGTCAGAAAATCAAATACCTCTTCTTTCGTTCTTGCAATATGAACACGGTCTGAAAATGCACTCATTGAAATCGCTCCCTTTTCTAGATAATTCTACAATACATCATTCCCGCTTCTTTCTGTAGTAAAAAGATAATCCAACGTGCAAACGCAATAAAGCTCCCCCTGCCCTGGGGGAGCTTTTGTTTTATTGAACTCTTAATGGTTCCAAATCCCATATTTCCTTTGCATATCTACTAATAGTCTGATCACTGGAAAACGCACCAGAATGAGCAATGTTAACAATACTCTTCTCATACCAGGATGCTGTGTGCTGATAGGATTGTTCTACTGTTTGCTGTGCATCGACATAGGATGGAAAATCCTTTAGGACAAAATATTCATCGTAATCTATTAGGCTGTAATAGATAGATTTAAAATCTACATCCTCCTTCACAAAGGTTCCATTCATTAACTGATCCAATATCACCCGTATTCGCTTATCTCGATTATACATATCTCTAGCATGATAGCCTCCGTGCTGATAATAATCCAGCACTTCATCAGGCCGCAGCCCGAATAAGAAAATATGATCGTCCCCTACCTTTTGGGCTATCTCAATATTAGCCCCATCTAATGTCCCGATGGTAAGTGCTCCATTCATCATAAATTTCATGTTTCCTGTTCCGGATGCTTCTTTACTTGCTGTAGAAATCTGCTCACTAACATCGGCTGCTGGAATAATAGATTCTGCGTGGGAAACTCCATAATTACGAATGAATACTACCTTTATTTGATCACGAATCGATGGATCATGATTGATTACTTCTGCGATGGTGTGAATTAGTTTGACGATACTTTTAGCTAAATGATACCCAGGTGCCGCCTTCCCACCGAAAATGAAAGTACGCGGGGTAATAGAAATGTCGGGGTTTTCCTTTACTCTTTTATATAGGTTCATAATGTGAAATACATTGAGTAATTGGCGTTTATAGGCATGAATCCGTTTAATATGGACATCGAAAATGGAAGAGGTGTCTACTTTAATACCGTAATCTCTCCATATAAGAGCTGCAAGCTTTTCCTTATTTTCAAGCTTCACCTTTGCCACACTTTGCTGTAAAGCTGCATCGTTTTTATAGGATATAAGCCGTTTTAATTGGCTAGGAGATGACTTCCAGCCCGCTCCAATAACATCGGTAATAACGTTTGTTAAGCCAGGATTAGCACCAATCAGCCATCTACGATGCGTAATTCCATTCGTTTTATTATTAAATTTATCTGGTTCTTCCTCGTAGAACTCCTTCATTAAATCCTCTACAAGGATGGTGCTATGAAGAGCAGATACTCCGTTCACACTATGACAGCCAATAATAGCAAGAGGAGCCATACGCACGTAGCCATCTGAGATTATCGCCATTCTTCTAATCTTTTCCCATTCTCCAGGGTACTGATCCCAAAGCTTCTGACAATAGCGTTCATTTATTTCCTCAATAATCATAAATATGCGAGGCAATAAGGGAGCCATCACTTCAATTGCCCAGCATTCCAGCGCTTCAGATAATATAGTGTGATTGGTATAAGATATGGTCTTTGTTGTAATGTCCCAGGCCTCTTCCCAGCCAAGGCCTTCCTGATCCATTAATAGCCGCATTAGTTCCGGTATTGCTAGCACAGGATGCGTATCATTTGTATGAATCGCAATTTTCTCCGGCATGTGAGCGATATCCTCATGCTGTCGTTTATATCTTGCTAGAATCGTCTGCAGGCTGGCTGATACCAAGAAATATTGTTGCTTCAAGCGAAGCCGCTTACCATCGAACGTAGAATCATCCGGGTATAGAAACTCGGAAATGGATTCAGTAGATTTTTTATACTCAATCATTTGATGATAATGGCGGTTATGCATATGGTCAAAATCGTAATCTTTAATTGCCGATTCCGCATTCCATAGCCTTAGAGAATTTACTGTTTTGTTGTGATACCCAATAACAGGCATATCGTATGGAACTGCTAGAACAGGTTCGTACTTTACATGGTCAAAGGATAAGGTATCCCCCATTTCCTTTGTAATCACTTCTCCCCCAAATCTCACCTCTACCGTTTTGTCTGATTTACGTACTTCCCACACATTACCCTCTCTAAGCCAATAATCTGGTATCTCCACTTGATAGCCGTCAATTATTTTCTGCTCAAATAAGCCGTACCGATACCGAATCCCCATACCGTGGCCTGGGTAGTGCAGTGCAGCCATTGAATCGAGAAAATCTGCAGCTAATCTTCCAAGCCCTCCATTCCCAAGACCTGCATCTGGCTCTTCGGCTTCTATCTTTTCTAAGTCTAGCCCAAGCTCTTGGAACCCTTCCTCACAAACCGTACGTATATTCAAGTTAATTAAATAGCTCTTGAGCAATTTTCCTAATAGGAACTCCAGTGATAGGTAATACACTTGCTTTGTATCCTTCACCTGATATTGATTGTTCGTGGCAATCCAATTTCGACTGACGTATTCCCGAACCATCATACCCAGTGTATAATATTGGTCTGCAGGAGTGGTTTCCTCCAATCCTTTTCCATGCATACTGATTAAGCGTTCTAGATAGGCTTTTTTAAAGGTTTCCTTATCATGGAACACTACAACGTCACCGCCTTAGAGAATAAAGCTAGTTGGTCATACAACGCTTTATACCGAAGCGACGATCGATCCCAGCTGTAGTCACTCCTCCTCACATTCTGATGAATTCTCCACCATACAAATGGGTCCTGAAAGCAATCCAAAGCGTTGTCAACCGCTTCTGTAAGACCCTGAACAGAATAATCACGGAAGGTGAAGCCGTTCCCTTCTCCTGTATCCTCATCATAGTTTAAAACAGTATCCTTTAACCCACCGGTTTCCCTTACAACAGGGATGGTTTCATATTGAAGAGCAATGAGATGGCTTAAGCCACTAGGTTCATATAAAGAAGGCATCAAGAATAAATCCGCCGCTCCATACAATTGATGTGCTAATGCTTCATCAAAAGCAATATTCACCGATAATTTATGCTTAAAGTGGCTCGCCTGCTCAAGCAGCTCCAGCTCATAATCGCGTTCTCCCCTGCCAAGAATAACTAACTGTACATCCTTATCTAGAATATAAGGGAGAGAAGCTAGTATTAAGTCAATGCCCTTTTGAGATACTAGCCTTGTCACAAGTGCTAGCATAGGTACTTCTCTTACAGGTAATTGTAAACGCTGCTGTAAATAGCGTTTGTTTTCAGCTTTCCAATCGTACACTCCACGTGCTACAGCAAGGTAAGCATCCTCGTACGGATTGTAGCGCTTATAATCAATACCGCTCGGAATACCAAGCAGGTCTCTTTGCCGTTCTTTAATGACACCGTGCAGTCCTTCCCCAAACGCTTCCGTCTGAATATCCTTAGCATAGGAGTGACTGACAGTTGTAAGTTTATCCGCATATACGATCCCGGCTTTCATGAAATTCACTTGTCCATAATATTCTATTCTCTCAGGGGTGAAGAAGCATTCTTCCAATTGCAACAGGTCCGCAAGCACTTCTTTCGGAAAAATCCCCTGATATTTTACATTATGGATTGTAAACAGGGTCTTTGTATGAAGATAGAATGGGTGATTCTGATAATGAGTCTGTAAGAATAGCGGGAGAATAGCAGTCTGCCAATCATGAGCATGAATGATGTCAGGCTGAAACCCAATGGCTGGTAAAACTTCTAAAATAGCTCTCACAAAAAAAACGTATCTCTCCGCTTCAGACACCTGCGTAGCATTGCCATAAACATAATTCCGCCCAAAATAATATGGGTTATCTATAAAGTAATAATGGACTCCATCCTCGATAAGCTCCTCGACTTTACAAGACTGTGTCCTCCATCCCAATGATATAGTAGTAGAATACTTCAATGTCATTCGATCCTTGTATTCCGCAGGGATTGTTTTATATTTTGGCAGAATAACCCGTGCATCCACTCCTTGCTTTTGAAGAGACTGTGGCAATGAACCAACAACATCCCCGAGTCCCCCTGTTTTTACAAATGGTACGCATTCAGCAGCTGCAAACAATATGTTCATCCATAAGACTCCCCTTTATTGTTATTCTAAATATCCCTCATTATAGCCATCTGTCATGTGAATCAGAATCTACGGACCTTTCTGCAAGTAAAAATAGGCACTCCCTTATCTAAAATACGATGCTTGACCAATACGTATGCTCAAAACTTACAATTTTGTTTCATGATGCTTTTTTTATGATAGATATCCCATCCATATGAAGACGGTAATATACACTAGTTTTACAGCGTATTGCTATAGGAATTGAACTGTTCTCACTGCAAGGCTATTACTTACCTCTACTCCACCCTAATCCATTAGAACAGGTTATCGTTACTGGCTGTTTCGTATTAGACCAGACGGTAATTTCTCCTGTATCCGATCCAATTACTGCTCCATCTGGTACAACAGCGCCTTCTCCAATAATGGCTCTTTGTATGGTAGCGTTACTTCCAATATAAGAATGCGGCATGAGTACAGATTGTTGAATAGTACTACCTTCGGATACAAATGAATCTGTGGAAACAACACTATCTGTTACACTGCCGTATATTTCACACCCTTCTGTAATGAGAGACTGCTTCACAAATGCAGAAGCAGAAATATATTGAGGGATTTTCTGTTGGGGGACGGATCGAATTCTCCAATCCCTATCCCCTAAATCCAATCCTGACTTCTCCTCTAATAAATCCATATTAGCCTGCCACAGACTTTCTACTGTTCCCACATCTCGCCAATAGCCATTAAATGTAAATGTACCCACTTCCCTCTCATCCTCTAGCAGAGCTGGGATGACATCCCTGCCAAAATCACGGCTAGAATGTTGACTTAAATAAGCACGCAGCGTTTCCCACTCAAATATATACACACCCATGGAAGCAAGGCTGCTAGCCGGTTGATCTGGCTTTTCTTTAAAATCAACAACAAATCCGTTCTCATCTGTTTGCATAATACCGAATTGAGGAGCTTGCTCTATGGGAACCTCCACTCCAGCTATCGTAACCTCTGCACCGCTTCGCTGATGATGCTCAAGCATACTGCTATAATCCATTTGATAAATGTGATCCCCAGATAGGACCAGTACATGAGTAGGCTTTTGCAGTTCCATATACGGAATATTCTGCTCCATGGCGTGTGCAGTTCCCTTATACCAGCTCGAGCCTTGCTGATGAACGTATGGGGGTAGAATGCTCAACCCCTTGTTTCTGCGATTTAAATCCCATGCATCCCCAACCCCAACATAAGAATGCAAAAACTGAGGCTCATACTGAGTTAACACCCCAATCGTATCTATTCCAGAATTAGCACAATTACTTAGAGCAAAATCAATAATGCGATATTTGCCACCAAAGGAAACGACAGGCTTTGCTATATGAGAGGTTAATTCGCCTAGCCTCTTTCCTTCCCCACCTGCCAGTAGCATTGCAATCATATTTGGCTGACCCATCTCCAACACCTCACTTATGTATAGCAGAACACAAAGAAAAACGCCCCCTCCTCCGAAAGGAACGGTGTTTGTCAGTGCTCCCTATAGATAAAAATTCACTCTTTACCAAGTGTATTTCTGTTGGAGAAGAAACATGCCTTTTTTTAAAAACTTTATTTATTGCTTCCTTATGTGGGAGAAACGTTTGGGAATAAGGGAGCGTTTATAAGGTTTAATAATAGACCCTAAAGAATCGGATATTGCTCTTAAACTCACACAGCCGACCATAAAAAAAGACACAAGGTACTCCCTTGTGTCATGCACTCATCAAAATATATATTCGCCCATAAGAAGGAGCTGTTGGCTCCGCTAATGTTTTCTAGTGTACAGGCAGGCAATCACCAGGTGATTTCACTACAGGCTGTACTTTCTCCGTCTAAAAGCTAACCTTCTATACTCCTCCACAATGTCAGAGATGCGTAGCTCTGGTAAGGACTCCAGCCTGTACTCCATTCTTCCATTTGTTCCTTTGATGGCTTTTTATCCATTCCAAAATAAAGCTTTAAAGCATTTTGGATACCAATATCCGCTTTAGGGAACATGTCCTCTCTGCCTACACCA
This sequence comes from Pontibacillus salicampi, assembly GCF_042434395.1. Classification (NCBI taxonomy): domain Bacteria; kingdom Bacillati; phylum Bacillota; class Bacilli; order Caryophanales; family Bacillaceae; genus Pontibacillus; species Pontibacillus salicampi. The sequence goes on from NZ_JBHLTP010000001.1 coordinate 137,912, forward strand.
AACATCAGCCAATTTTCTACTGTCCAAGGACCAATTCCCCGAATCTTCTTCAACCGGTTCATCACCTCTTCATCCGTTTTATAGGAAAGACTGGTTAAATCTAATTCTCCATCTACTATTAAACGTGACGTATCAATAACATACTCTGCTTTTCGCTGACTGAATTGGAGCTCCCGAAGAGCTTCATATGGCAGCTCTGCTACTACTTCTGGTGTTGGATAAAACCATACTCCATCCTTATGCACTCCATATTGTTGAACGAAACGGGTGCTTAACGTGTACGCAAATTTCATATTAAGCTGCTGATGAATAATCACCTTCATCAAACAATCATACAGATGAAAATCCTTTACAATTGGTGTTCCAGGGTGCGATTGAAACAATTGTCCTAAATTTGTTTCTTGAAAATGCTCATGAACCTTCTCCAAATCACGATCAAATTGAAACAACTGAAAGATATGCTCTAATACCTTTTCCTTATCTTCAATAGTGTCCCCGATAATTTCAAAATAAGGATTTTCCGTACTTCCTAATGCTTGCACTCGTACTACATGATTCAATCCTTCTATGGTAACAGGGACATCCACCCATCTTTCCTCTCGGTCCAGCTTACACAAAGGATCCAAATTAAAACGTAGCAACGTGTAATCGAAGTCGTAAAAACTATTTGCTGACACCTTTTCCTTCCACATAGCACAACCTCCACATCGGTCTTTTCGTATATCTATTAGAACATGAAATCATGTGGTGTGTAAAAGCATAAGCTAGACTGTAGAGGTTTACAAGCCATCCAGAAAAGGAAGAGAGAAATGAGACAAATCGTATCAATAGGTGCTTTGGAAGTGCTATAATGAAATCAGAATATTCCTTCAATTTTGCGCTGACAAGGGCACACTATATAGGATGAGGTGATCCTTATGGATGAAAAATTAATCGTAAAAGTAGCAACAATAGAAATTCCAGTAAAAAATCTTGACCAGTCCATTTCCTTCTACACAGAAATGCTAGGGCTTCATATAATGCAACAGAACGAACATACGTGCATGCTAACCTTCGACGATAAAGCAGCTGCGAATGTGTATTTAGTAGAAACAAATGAGGTACAGCCTTTGCATTTTCACAATACAACTTTTGGTATAGAAGAGAATTCTATTATTGACTTTTATACAACAGATTTACCTGCATGTCAGCAATTCCTCCATGAAGCAGGAATAGAAGTAACGGATTTACACACTAATGAAAAGGGCCTTGGTGGATTTGGATTTCGAGATCCTAACGGGCATTTGTTAGGAATGTGTAATATCGCCTGACCATTTTAGTAAGGAGTGGTTTATATGAGCCACCTGGAATATGACTACAATGTTGATGAGGATGTGAGAGATAGCCAACCAGTACCAGAGAGAGTATTTCATTTGTTGGAGAATTATATATCTCTTAATCAATCCTCCATTTTAGAATTAGAAAGCGGCAGAGGAACCATTACAAAGGCGTTTGAACATCATCATGCTCATCTATTAGCAATTCACCATTCGAATGCTGACATCTTAAGAGCACGAAGTATGAACCCTAACGTCACCTTTGTGAAAGGAACTGCAGAATATTTACCATTTGAGAAGGATTATTTCGATTTGGTATATTGTAATCATCATTGGCAGCAATTAGATCGCAACAAAGTATTAAGTGAGGTAGAACGTGTATTAAAGCCCCATGGATATCTGCTTATTTTAGATGCGATTTGCCGTGAACACTCCTCAGAGATAGTAACTCAAACGAACCGACTCGTATCTCGCTATACCCACTTTCATCCATACAATGCCTATGAACAGGCTAATAAGGACGTATCTTCGCGGAATGTTTGGGCCATGGAATGGAAAAAGGCCGGGTTTACAGTAGTAGAGATGGAAGAGATATCCTTCCAAATGGTTACTCACCTGCAAAAGTGGATAGACATTACCCTTGATCAATATAGTTATTTGAGAGATGAGGATAAGCATTCGTTAGAAGGATTGCTGAAGGACTATCTGGAACCATATATGGTTAATGGGCGCACTACCATACCTTATCAATGCACAGTTACCTTGCTCAGAAGTCAATAAAGGCCTCTCCTTAACACAAAAGGAGAGGCTTTTACATTTACAATCCGAAGTGTTCCGAAATAGGATTAGGCAGTAATCGTTTCATAACTAAATCATCTAGGCTCTTAAACGTATAACCCTGCTTACGCATTTCATCAATCATCTTCTCTAGCGCTTCAGCATTATCCTGAGAGACCGTATGAAGTAAAATAACTGCCCCTGGATGAATTTGATTCATGACACTTCTGTATGCGTACTCCCACCCTTTCTGTGCATCCGTATGCCAATCCACGAATGCGAGTGACCAAAACATCGTCACATACCCTAAATTTTCTGTAACTGCTAAGCTTTTTTCGCTAAACGTACCCCGAGGCGGGCGAAGATACATCATGGATTCTTGCTCTGTTAAATCAGCAACCGCCTTCTCTACCTTCTGAAGCTCATCCTTTATTCGCGTTTCATTCATGCTAGCGAAATCAGGATGGCTCCAAGAATGGTTCCCTACAATATGTCCCTCTCGCACCATCCTCTTTACTAAATCAGGGGCACTATTAATGTAATGACCGGTAATAAAAAAGGTTGCTGGCACTTCTTTTTTCTTTAAAATATCTAAAACTTTTCCGGTGTAGCCTTTTTCGTACCCGTTATCAAAGGTTAAATACACCACTTTTTCATCAGTGGGATCCACATAGAATCCACCATATCTCTCTACTAAGCCTCCATATACTCCGGCATCTGGAGCTTGATGGTCTGTACTCTTCTTATACCCCCAGCCATGGCTGCTCGTGCTATATGCTAAGGAATGCGTTGGCATGCCTATCAGGGTACTAAGAAAGACTATTAGGATAACAAACGGTAATGGCCTCATATTCCCACCTGCTTTTTCCTTAGTTTGGATGCAAAAGAAGCTTTTATACACGGTGGAAAGAAAGGTTTATTACCAATTGATGTACAGCAGGCAAACGGCTTAGGAGAAAAGTGAAAAATATGAGCTAATGTCAAAAATTTATGAGCGCATAGCCTAACAAAGCCCTCATTCCTTATATGGAATGAGGGCTTTATACAGAATAGCATCCTTGAACTTTCTCAATCGCTATACGACATGGTATGTTCCTTTACAGCAGATTTGCAGCAATCCACCCAAATAGGAATAAAGGAATATTATAGTGAAGAAATGTCGGAACACATGTATCCCAAATGTGATTGTGTCTACCATCCGCATTTAAACCAGATGTCGGGCCAAGTGTACTATCTGAAGCTGGAGAACCTGCATCTCCAAGTGCACCCGCTGTTCCAATCAATGTTGCAGTAGCTAAAGGTGAAAAACCAACGGACATACAAATGGGTACATACAATGCGGCAAGAATAGGGATTGTACCAAATGAAGAGCCAATCCCCATTGTAATGAGCAAGCCAACAACCAGCAGCACAAAGGAAATCAGCACGTGATTGCTCCCAAGCGAGCTCGCTGTTTGCTCCACTAGTGCATCTACAGCCCCTGTTTCTTTAATGACGTTGGCATATCCAGAAGCAATAAGCATTACAAAGGCTATAGTCCCCATCATGGTAATCCCCTCAGAGATAACTGAATCCCCTTTTCTATATGGTACAACCAAGAATACAAACATGGCGACAAGTCCAGTTAACGCACCTATTATTAAATTCCCCGTCCAGATTTGAACTATAAGGGCAAGAAAAATAGCCACGAGCGTTAAAGCATGCTTTATACCGAAGGATTCATCGTTCTCTTCCTCTTCCGCAACCTGGCTAACTTCACCACTAACCTTAAGAGATTCCGACTCTCTTGGCTTCCGATAAGTGATAAGAATAGCAATAAACAATCCAACAATCATCCCAGAACCAGGAATCACCATAGACTGAGCAATGTCCTGTAAAGAAATAGCCATTCCGTTAGAATCCATTGCATCTCGAATCGTTTTGTGGAAAATAAGTCCAAATCCAGCTGGTATCATCACATAAGGAGCCTTCAGTCCAAATGTAAGAGCAGAGGCTACACCACGACGATCTAAACTCATCTCGTCAAATAACTTTAACAACGGCGGAATTAAAATAGGAATAAATGCAATATGCACCGGAATTAAATTTTGAGATAAGGAGGCTACACCCGCTATAACAAATAGGAGGATAACACGCTTCCCTCTTAGAACCTTCACTAAATTTCGGACCAAAATTTTCGTAATACCTGAATACGCAATAGTGACAGCAAACGCACCGAGCAGCACATAACTTAATGCCGTCTCCGCTTGTCCCCCCATTCCGTTTACAATCATACCTAAAGCATCCGTCAGGGACAGACCCGTCATCATACCACCAGTGATACCAGCAGCTAAAATGGCAATGACAACGTTCACTCTCAACAAGCTAAGAATCGTCATAACCAGCACCGAGACCACAACAGCCCAGGCTAACATAGTAAAACCTCCTTCTCCCACCAAGGTTTATAATAATCAACATGTATTTTATCATATCATTTCGTTAACGATTTAATATGATAAAGGATGGATTTGAAAAAATCAACCTTTGTCTAAAACTAATGTAAAATTCCGAAAAAAGAAAGTAGCATTAAAAAAAGAAGTACCTCTTGGCACTTCTTTTGGTGGTTTAACCCACGTCACCTTCAATTGGGTCATATTGTACAGATACACCTTTTGCACTTAGATTGTTAACATCGGTTTGAAAGTTTGCACCAAAGTTAAGTGATAAGGCTATCAATAATGTACTAGTTAATAGGATTACTTTTTTCTTCATGGTAGACACCTCCCTTTTTATTTAGTGCTCTTAGGGGAAGCTCTGCGAAAAAATAATCGTCACTCCCTGAAATGAGCTTATCATAAACCTTATATAATAACTCTTCATCATCTAATGCAAGAGCTTTATAATACTCTTGAAACACACTTGGGTCTTTGAATTTATTGAGGATTTTTAATGCTTTGTCATTTTCCCCAATATTAATTAAGTAGTGAGCATATTCTGCTTCATCATCAGTAGGGGGCTGGTCTGTAACACCGTTTACATTTTTAACAAAAGGCCTGGTGTGCTGATCTATAGCTTCTACATAGAAATAAAAATCATAATCCAACGCTATATCTCTTGAATTATCTAACAACTCCATTGATTTTTGATAATCTTCAAACATATAAGTAATCGCAACATTTAAAATCATTTCACAACGTTTTAACTGGTAATAGGTGTTTTGAATAAAGTTATCTGCATAGTGCCTAGCAATTTCCAATTCATTTCTTTTCCAGTGGAAATGAAAAAGAACTTCATTTTCTCTAGCCTGAAAATATACCCTCATAAGAGTATTGTCTACTTTAAGCAACTTTTCAGTTAAGTCAGCTAGGTTCTGTCTTAAAGCTACATAATCATTGTTCTTTATGCATGAGTAAACTTTCAAAAAGATTAATAAACATGATAAAGTCGGATCCGAAGTGGTGTAATTTTCTGCAAATCCTGAAAGCTCACCCTCGAATCTCAAGTTCTTTCGACGTTCTAGGATGAAATTGTAAACTTCTCCCCATTCTCTATTGACTTGATTTTCTGAATCCAAATTTTGTTTAACGACCTTTATAATCTCGTCACGAAAACCATTCATATATAAAAACTCAAGAGCAACCCTCTGATTTTCATCAGATTCACACTTAAGACAAAATTCTTTTGCGAGAAATATTGTTGTTTTCTCATCGTATTGTTTGGAGAGATGTTGTAGCACAGAGAATAACGATGGCTCGTCTTCACCAATCATGTTATGCACTGTTTCCAACTGTTCAGAAGAAAACATATTATTCTTTTTTTCTTCTAATGTCATTTTATGATCCCCTTATATAGAAGATTAACATCCTGCAAAAAACGATAATTATAACAAAAAAACCATTCTTTAGTTGCATATAGCCTGGCAGGTATTTTCTCTTATAAATGAAACGTCAATACAACTGAATTACCATCTTATTGTTCATATTAATACATATTTGAGCATTTTACCATTAAAATCATGGAAAATGATGAAATAATATCATGTTTTTTTCCTATATAAACAATTACAGTTAATATGTACTAACCATATCTCTGATACATTTTCCCTCGTTCGTACCTATCAGTTGGTACACTTTTCCCGAAACGGTTAATTTACTTAAGCATTTCTATCTATTTCACCTATCTATACGTAGGCCCAAGCTTCTTCATCGTATATAAAAAAAAGACGCCATTTCAATTGGCGTCTAGGAACGATCTACTTTGTTTTCCAGCTCTTCTATCATTTTTATCAGTTGGTCTACGTCTTCAACAGATGTCTCTTCTGGGTCAAGCTCATCAATGCGTGTCATAAAAGCAGAGAGACGCAGTTTAAGCTCTTCCATTTTGGTGTCTTGGCTCATGATATTCTCCTTTTTTTTCATTATTCTTTTGTGCCGCAGGTTCTCTTGCCTTTATATCGTAGTAAAAAAGCAGCGTGTTGTCTAATAATAACGGGTTCGGTTTTGGAGTGCAAAATCACCTTTCAAAACCGAGGAAGGTAATCAAATAACCGTAAAAATTCCCGCTCGAAGATTAGAAATAACAGATAAAGGATTTTCTTTTGAAATGAAGAAAATTGTATTGTTCTTTTTGAAGGTAAATGGAAATTTTATGTTAAAATATATACAAAAATGGAATGAGCTTGTTTAACTAACGGCAGTTTAGTACAAGAGCAATGATTAAACTAATTTCAACAAATGGTCCAAAAGCAGAAATTATAGAAAGAGGGTAGTGTGATGGGATTTTGGTACTTACTATTGCTTTTGATAGGTATTGTTTTTATTATTGTCGGTCTTATGAAAAAGGGTGTGTCTGCGGCTGTTAAAGTTGTTATATTGCTATTTGTTTTTGGAGTTTTATTTATCGTTATTTCAGTGTTTATGTTTCTTCCTGGTAGTGATGAGATTGTTGCAGAACTGCTGAAATTAGATTGGTGATTTCTTATTTCACTCTGCCTATCTAAATCAATCGGGCGCAATTTTGAATAAAATATGAATGATGTACTTAAATTAAAGGGTGCGTTAATTGAATAAAATTCCATTTAAAATCATAGAAAAAGGAGCTTGATTATCCAAGCTCCTTTTTATTGTGTTATTTTTTTGTTAGTTGATATTTCATTTCCAATGTTAGTTCTTAACCATTTAAGTGTCTATTTACACTGTCTTTTTATTGTTTTGTACTCCAAATCCAAACCCATTAGTCTAACAAGTCATGCGTTTAACGTTGCCTTCTTCATGCTATAATACATAACAGAATGAAGTAAGGCAGGTGAACGGAATGGACTTTTTCACAAATGCTGAGATTTGGACCTGGGTTATGGATTTATATTCCTACAGCCTAACGAGAATCATCACACTTGGTATTATTTTGTACGTTGCTACCTATTTAATTAGGCGCTCTATTCAATCCTTTTTTAAACGAACGGACTTCATTGATGAGAAAAAAGAAAAAACTCTTCAATCCATGCTTAATTCCACTATATCCTATACTGCCACATTTGGCTTTATTATATATACCGTTGGCCAATTGTTTAGTATTGATGTCGGCAGTGTGCTAGCGGGTGCAGGAGTATTAGGAATTATAATCGGTCTTGGTGCCCAAAGCATTGTCCGGGATTTACTATCGGGAATTTTCTTCTTATATGAAAATCAGCTCCATAAGGGTGATTTCATTGCTGTTAATGATAAATTTTACGGTACCGTGGAGGAGATAGGCCTTCGCTTCTTGAAAGTACGGGAGTGGAGTGGGAAGCTGTTAACTATTAGTAATGGACAGGTTACTTCTATCCAGAACTACAACATAGATCATATGCGAGTTATTGAAAAGGTGACGGTCAGCTTTTCCGAGAACCCTAAGCGTATATTTTCTGTGCTTGAAGAAATTTGTGATACCTTAAATGAACAATTGGACGGTTATTTAAAGAAGGATTTAGCCGGCAATCCCGTGCAGGCCTTTCAAGTGTACGGCATGAGCTCGCTCAATCAAGAGCATAGAGGCTATGAATACACCATCATCGGTTTAACAGAGGACCTTGTCTATTGGACAGCTTCAAAGGAAAGTAAACGAATTATCGCCCAGCGTATGTATGATGAGGGTATCCAAATGTCCCTGCAGCATCTGGACATCCCTCCTCGATCCGTTCAACATGACGAGGCTTGATGTAAAAAGATGCCCCCTCCTAACTAGGTGAGTGGCATCTTTTTTATTATTGCAGGCGGAAAGTATAAGAAACGTGGTCCTGAATTGGTATCCATGCTCCTATTCCTTGTTTCGTTACGTTCTTGACCACAATTGTCTTCTTTGATCCTCTTAACTCTAAATATACTTCACCAAAAGTAACGGTTCCCTTTTCATTGACCGCAGGTGCGTATGCTTCAAGAGTTCCAATTTTCTTAGGAGGGATGCCATAGGAATTATCCTTCTTTGTCCCTTTCCCTACTACGGTATGAAATGCGAGTGGTAAGTCCGTATTTTCCTGCGCCTTCAGTAACATCATCTTCTTAATTTCTTCAGCATCCGAAGTTTTCGTTGTTAAGCCGCCTTTTATGTGCTTTTCTTCCTCTTGATTATATTTCATCTTCTGTACTTGTTCGCCGCCGTGATTATTTAATTGGTTTTGGTTAATCTTCTGATATTGCCAATTAATGCTGGTTTCCTTCGTTTCGTAGTTCAACGGCCAGTGGCCCATATACACAAGCCCTCTATAGCCGATAGCCAGCGGGGAGGGCTTTAAAGAGGTTTCATTTAGCATTTTCATTAAGCGAGGATTCTGAATTTCCTCTTCCGATCCCTCCAAAAGCTCTCTTGTCAGCTCACTTGGCTCTAATATGGTTTGATCCTGCGTGGAATTAGGATAAGTGTTTTCTTTAGATATATTAAGCACATGACTCGGTACTTTACCCTTTTGTTCTTTTTCCTTTGTTGTATCTTCAGCCTGGGCTAATACTGGAAAAATCGATAGACATACAAATGCGATAACCAATATAGATTTTTTTAGAATAATCATGATGGTCAGCCCTTTCTTTTTGCTTATTTTTTTCGATTGGACTGATAGTTATGCACAAAACATTCAAGAACGCGCAACTTTTTCCTATTTCATAAAAAATCTGCTGCATCATCAACATTTGTACCAGGGATATCTACCTTGCTCATGTGTTCCTGACACCGACCGAACAAACTTTTATTCGCGCTTTTAAATAAGCTCCCTATCCATGTAACGGAAAGGGAGCTTTATCGAATTTAGATTATCCTGCTAGCAGATAAATCATGTTTTTTCCTCTAGTAGTGTATTTAATACTCTTTTTGCCTTCGGGTCAAAGAATTGAATAGAAGGTCCAATTAAGAAAAGAATTATAAAAGTGCCTATACCGATTGGTCCACCTAAGAAGAACGCAAGCACAACGGCAAGCGCTTCTGTAATGGTCTTTGATTTCATGAGATTCAACTTGAACCGCTTCTGCACTGCAACCATAAAATTGTCGATTGGATTTAAAGGAAACTTCGGCTGAATATAAATGGAAACTCCTATCGCAATGAATACAATTCCAAGTACCATCAATGGAATTTGAGTTACGAAAGTAGAAACGTCCCAGCCGACCATTACAATCTCCATCCAGAAATCAATCATGATACCAAGAAACGTAATAGTGAAAAAGGCAAGAATATCAGGTCGCTCTCTTGCTAGCAACGCGTTTGTGACAATGAGAACGGAACCAATGATAATGACCCAGGTGCCCACTGTAAACCCAATCGTGTCGTGAAGCCCAACGTTTAAAGCGTCCCATGCGCCCGCTCCAAGATCCGCCTTAATCGTAAGTGAAATGCCTAAAGTAAGTATAAATAAGCCGACTAGAAAAAAGATTGCTCGAATAATAAATTGTTTCATGCTGCTTCTCCTCTTCCATATAATCTCCTGGCTACAGACAGTACCCTCATCTATTTTCCTATAATTTCATGTGTGAATAAAGACTCTAATAAAAAATCCTGACAAAGTAGCATGTCAGGATTTCAAAAAACTATAGGCTTATCTCAATGCACTCAAGCGTTTCCTCAATTTGAATACTATCTTGAACCGACTGTACCATGGAACAATTATTGCGGGACGTTTCTAGGTTTTTGTATAGCTTGTCTTCATTTAAGTGCCGGCCTTTTACAACATAGTGCAAGTGTATTTTTTCAATGCGATTCGCTTCCTCTTCATTCCTTGTTACATCTGCCGTTACTTTAATATCTTCATATTCTGTGCGTTGCTTATCTAAAATTTTGCGAAACACCGATAAACTGCAGCCAGCAATGGAAGATACCATTAACTGATATGGGCGAAATCCTAGTGCATCATCTGAAGAAATATTTAATTGACCAAAATCTGTAGAAGTACGAATGCCTTCATTTTTTAAATAAAAGTGAAGTTCTGGCATTCTGTTCACCCCTTTCATGTGTTCAGATTTCTTACTGTTAGTGTAACCTAAGTAAAAATGGTCATTACTCTTACTTAGCGTTTACCCTAAAATAACGTAACATATTCTTCTTTCCCTTCAAAACACATCACCTCCACTCTGTTCGTTGCTTGCGATTTTCAAGGAAGGTTAGTAGCATTAGAAAGGAAGTCTTACACGTAGGGTGATTATGATGCGAACCACCACAAAATTTCGATTTCTCGTACTTATATTACTGGTAACTATATCAGGCTTTACACAGGGAATGCTGCTTCCACTAATCGCTGTTATTTTGGAACAAAATCAAGTATCATCATCTATTAATGGACTGCATGCAACGGGACTATATATAGGAGTTTTAATCGCATCTCCGTTTATGGAAAAACCGCTCCGAAAAATAGGGTATAAGCCTATGATTGCTTTTGGCGGCGCAATAGTGTTCACTTCCTTGTTCTTCTTTCCCTTATGGGATGCCTTATGGTTTTGGTTTATTCTTCGGGTGACGATTGGAATTGGAGACCAAATGCTGCATTTCGGTACGCAAACGTGGATTACCTCCACGTCGCCGGAAGAAAAGCGGGGCAGAAACATTGCTCTATATGGTCTTTTCTTTGGTGCCGGCTTTGCGCTAGGACCTATCATGACAAGGCTCGTTTCCGTCCACATCGCTCTTCCGTTTGTTATATCAGCTCTGTTTAGTGTCGTCGTTTGGTCTTTACTGTTCTGGATACGTAACGAAATTCCAGAAGAAGAGGAGGAATACTCCACCTCTTCCAACTCATTCAAACGATTTGCTAAAGCATTACAATATGCCTGGGTCGCCTTCCTCCCTCCTTTTGGGTACGGATTTCTAGAAGCAACTCTACACGGCAACTTTCCTGTATATGCGTTAAGAATAGGACATGATGTGAACACCTTATCCTATATCATCCCAACCTTTGCAGCCGGCAGTTTACTTTCTCAGCTCCCCTTAGGAATCTTGAGCGATAAAATAGGTCGGAAGAAAGTGCTTGTGTTTGTTATTCTAGCAGGCATTGTTTGTTTCTACACTGCATCCTTTTACGAGCACTCCGTTTTATGGCTGATCATCTTATTCATCCTTGCCGGCGTCTTTGTTGGATCAATCTTTTCATTAGGTATATCCTATATGACCGATATCCTGCCGAAATCCCTTCTCCCAGCTGGTAACATCATGTGCGGGATTGCATTTAGTATTGGAAGCATTATTGGCCCTTATCTTGGAGGCGTTTATATTGACTGGTTTCCACAGGCATCCTTCTTCCATGTTATTACGAGTATGCTTATCATTATCCTAATACCTATCCTTCTTACACAACAGCCTAGACCAGCTAGCTCCAGACATCTCGCTTCTTCTAATTGAAGGAGTGAGATGTTTTTTTTACCCACTTTTCCTCTTATTCGAATACACTGTAGTGTGTTTTCGAAAATAGGCCTACCCTCTATCTTGACTTTCTAATGATTCATGCTATTATTATAAAAGATACTAATTTATAATAATTATAAATAACAATGATTATCATTGATAATGACCGATTTAACAAGGTTTAATGAGATTAATTATTCTATTTGAAAAAGGTTTTCATTCTCAATTAAAAAGAAGGAGTTGAGAAATATGACATCGGAAGCGAAAGCAATGGAAACGTCCAAACATTCCTATGCAGCCCAACAGTCCACACACTCGTTCTCTGTTTCAAACATAAAGCAACATGCTGAGCTAATAGCAGCTTTATTTAGCGGCATACTTATTTTAATTGCCTGGTTAGGTGGCGGTATGCTCTCTAACCCAGCCGAAATAACACTTTATGTCATTGCCTTTATTATTGGTGGCTTTGCAAAAGCAAGGGAAGGCATAGAAGACACCATTGCAGAAAAGGATTTGAACGTGGAGATGCTTATGATTTTCGCGGCTATCGGATCAGCTGCCATAGGGTATTGGACGGAAGGCGCGATTCTCATTTTTATCTTCGCGATGAGTGGTGCATTAGAAACCTACACGATGAATAAAAGCCAACGAGAAATATCCTCCCTAATGGATTTACAACCTGAAGAAGCACTTCGTATTCATAATGGGACCGAAGAGGTCGTACACGTATCTGAACTCGCCATTAATGACACTATCTTCGTAAAAGCCGGAGAAAGAGTTCCGTCTGATGGAGAAATAATAAAAGGGGCAACTTCTATGGATGAAGCAGCCATTACTGGTGAATCAGTACCTGTTTCTAAAGAGATAGGTGCGGAAGTATTTGCTGGAACCGTTAATATTAATGGAAGTATAACTGTAAAAATAACAAAACCCGCTCATGAAACACTATTCCAGAAAATTGTTCAGCTCGTTCAATCCGCTCAGAGTGAGAAATCCCCTTCCCAACTGTTCATTGAACGATTTGAAGGAACCTATGTTAAAGTAGTGCTACTCGTTGTTGGTCTTATGATGTTTGTCCCTCATTTTGCTTTTGGGTGGACGTGGCAGGAAACAATTTATCGAGCAATGATTCTACTCGTTGTTGCCTCTCCTTGCGCTCTAGTAGCTTCCATCATGCCAGCTACGTTGTCGGCCATTTCTAATGGAGCTAGAAACGGAATCTTATTTAAAGGAGGGGTTCATTTAGAAAACCTTTCCCATTTACAAGCTATTGCATTCGACAAGACTGGTACGTTAACAAACGGGAAGCCTGAAGTGACAGATGTTCGCTTCAGAAAAGGGACTGAACAAGAAATGCTGGCCATTGTCACTTCTATGGAACGAGAATCCAATCACCCCCTTGCCCAGGCAATTGTCCGATATGGAGAAGAAAAAGGAGTGACCGAACACGTAGAGGTTAACGAAATGACAGATATATCCGGCAGCGGGGTAACAGCACAGGTAAATGGAACACAATATAAAATAGGAAAGGCTGCCTTTGTAGGGGCTGACGCCGCCCATCAATTTGAAGATGGCCTGGCACATACCCTTGCGTCAGAAGGTAAGACGTTAACATTTATCGCTGATGAGCATGGCGTGGTTGGTTTGATTGCTCTAAAGGATACGATTCGCACAGAAACAAAAAAGGCAATTCAATCTTTGCGGAAAGCAGGCATTTATACGGTAATGCTAACGGGTGATCACGAGGCTACTGCCAAAGCCATAGCTAAAGAGTGTGGCATTAATAATTATGTAGCAGAATGCTTACCAGAAGATAAAGTACATGAGGTTAAACGACTACGAGAATCCTTTGAGAACGTAGCGATGGTTGGAGATGGCATTAATGATGCACCAGCACTTGCAACTGCAAATGTAGGAGTTGCTATGGGGGAAGGTACCGACGTAGCGCTAGAAACAGCAGACGTTGTACTGATGAAGAATGAACTCCCGAAAATCACAAACGCGATTCTGCTCTCTTCTAAAATGAATCGTATTGTTAAACAGAATGTCGTCTTCTCCATTGCTGTCATTACCTTGCTTATCATTTCTAATTTCCTTCACGTGCTCAATCTGCCACTTGGTGTAGTTGGCCATGAAGGTAGTACTATCCTTGTCATATTAAATGGTCTGCGATTGCTACGATAAATAGAATTTCCCATTAAGAAGCACACAGAGGATATGCTCCTATTGTGTGCTTTTACTTTTCTTTCCTTAATGTATCTAATAATCCGTTGTCATCCACATTTCGAATGATGGAGATCTCGCCCTCCTCATTTAAGTTCATTCTTCCACTGACAATAGTGGTGTTCTCATCTTCATCCTTCATATGCTGCACTTCCACTTCGTATTGGTAAGCGTCATATTCACTGCTTTCTATTTTATCTATGTTGATATGTACAGGCTTTAATTGATAGCCGCTTTTGTTAGCAGCCATGAGGTATAATAAAACATGATGCTTATTAATGAATCCATCCACATTTGCAACTAAAGGCTCGTAATTCTCTGTTATATATGCATCTAATTCTGGTGCTTGTAATCCTTTGTCAAACAGAGAACTCTGCTTGTCTGTTGGACCTGTGTACTCCAAATTCAAGTACGCTTTAATCGTTTCCATATTTTTTTCATCCTCCCTTTCAGAACAACCACTAACGTAAAGGAGGATAACGAGAATAAGGAGACTAACCACGCCTAACTTTTTTATAGAAATCATCCCTTCATCATTTTATGAATATGTAAAGGATTCTAGGATAGCAGAATACTGATAAAAAATCCTGGCATGCTGTGTTACCTGCCAGGATTTTATCAATTTAGTGAAAGTTGTTTTTCTTGTTAGCAGAACTTGACGTCTTATGCTTTGCATCTTCAGACGTTTGCTTGTTTTGCGTTTTGTCACTGCGGCCTTTTTGATTTCGTTTGTTATTAGCCATGAATAGGTTCCTCCCTTAAAAAGGTTCCCTATTATTTTCCCCAGAGGAGGTCTCTATATGTAAGATATCAGCCGCTTTTTTTAAACACTTTCCTAGCTTTCAGCATAGCATTTATTTCTGCCCCTAAAATGATAATCAGCCCTGACAGGTAGAACCATATCATTAATATAATGACACCACCAAGACTGCCATATGTTGCTGAATAGCGAGCAGCGCTCAAATTCACATATACTGAAAAACCAAGAGATACAATCTGCCAGCACACTGTTGCAAATAAGGAACCAACTAATACCTGTTTAATATTAACATGATGGTTAGGGGCGAGAATGTACAACACACTTAGTACAAATAGTAAAATAGCTGAAGAAATAATCCAGCGCAAAGCTTCCCACGTATCTAAAAACCCAGCTGATACACCGAACTTAGAAAATATGTACACCCCGATAGCCTTTCCAAACACTGGTAACAACAACGCTACCACGATAACAATAAGCATGGCCACAGTTAGAAAAATGGAAAGCAACCTAGATTTCAAAAAGGAGCGATTTTCTCCTACCTCATAGGCACGGTTGAATGCTCTCATAATAGAATTTATACCATTAGACGCCGACCAAAGGGTAGCGATAATACCAAAGGATAGCAGCCCGCCATTTTTTGCCTCTAAGTTATTAGTAATGAGCTCAAGGGCATCTCGTGGAACATAGTTATCCAATGTATTCTTTACATTCTCAATGGAAATGGGTAAATACGCCATTAATGCTACTAAGAAAATCATGAACGGGAAGATGGACAACAGAAAAAAATAGGCCAATTGGGCGGCAAGCCCTGCCACCTCGTGCTCATTAAATCGCTTCACCAGCTCTTTACTAAATCGAAATAATCGACGCAAAATGGGTTACCTACCTTCTACCTTACTGCTCCAGTTGATTAGGACTCTCATCCTTCTCCTCTAGTTTGTTAAGATAGCCCTCCATTTTATTCAAGAAAGATACTGCTTGCTTGGTTGAATTATCAATGGTGGATGTAGCACGTTCATATTGACTGCGTAAATCATGAAATGCCTGGGAAGGATTATCAATATAACCTTGTGTATGGGTTCCCATTTGTTTCAAGCATTTTGTCGTATCCTCACGTGTGGTTTTATCAAACAGGGATACCAATGCACCCGCGAGTGCACCTACTGCGACACCTGTAAGCATTTTATTTCTAGCCATAGCGATATTCCTCCTTAAAGTCCGTTTTCCTGTTTAATTTCTTTCAATAATGTATTGCAGCCTTCTTGAATTAGTTCATGAGTTTCATCGAAATTGCCGGAATAGTATGGGTCAGGTACATCCTGTTGATCGGTGTTTGGAACATAGTCCATAAACTTCACTACTTTAATATCCTTATGTGCGACCTGATACGCCTTTAAATCCTGAAGGTTCTTTCGATCCATTGCAATGATATAGTCAAATTTCTTCCAGTCCCCTTCTTCTACCTGACGGGCTCTAATTCCTTCATAGGATATTTCTGACTTTCCAAGTATACCTCTAGTTTCGGCATGTGGCGGTTCTCCCTGATGCCATTTGCCTGTACCTGCTGAGTCCACTTCAATGTGATTCTGCAGCCCTTCTTTCTCCACTCGATCTCTAAAGATAGCTTCGGCCATCGGTGAACGACATATGTTTCCTAAGCAAACAAATAAAACTTTTACCATCGTTTCCCACCTAACTTATTCATTCTATTCTTTATTATAAGGAATCCAACACAAAACACCTAATGATAACTTATTATTTCTATTCCTTTACCTCATTTCCCCTTACAAAAGGAGCTAAACCTATCAGCGTATTTATGTTACTGCTATAATTCCTAAGACTGATTAATTTCATGAATATAGAAGAATCCACTTGACATTATCAATGATTTTTCAGAATATTTATATATATTCAAAAAGAATGGAGGGGAAACACGTGCAAGAAAGTTTATTAGAGATATTGAAAATGATTAGCGGCTGGGTATGGGGGCTTCCATTACTTATCCTCTTAGTAGGAACTGGTGTGTACTTAACAATTCGCCTCGGCTTTCTCCAAATCCGCACCCTGCCCTATGCATTAAAGCTTGCCTTTAGTCCTTCTAAACAGGACAAGAAATCCAAAGGAGACATTTCCCACTACCAATCCTTAACTACTGCTTTAGCGGCTACAATTGGTACAGGTAATATCGTGGGTGTGGCATCAGCCGTACTCGCTGGTGGTCCAGGAGCAGTATTCTGGATGTGGATTACAGCCATTTTTGGAATGGCCACAAAATACGCGGAGGCAATCCTTGCTGTGAAATACCGGACGACAGATTCCAATGGTAATATTGCCGGTGGTCCGATGTACTATTTAGAACGTGGCTTAAAATCAAAGTGGTTAGGTGTAACCTTTGCATTTTTTGGAGCTGTTGCTGCATTTGGAATTGGAAATATGGTACAGTCCAATGCCGTAACAAGCTCGCTTAACGCTGCTTTTAATGTACCTAAAGTACTGACCGCTTCCATTCTTGTGACGCTTATTTTCTTAGTTATCATCGGCGGTATTAAGAGTATTGGACGTGTTACTTCTTTCTTCGTTCCCATTATGGCATTGTTCTACATTATTGCAGGTCTTATTATTATTTTTACTAATATTGGATCCGTTGGTCCTGCCTTTGCCACGATTTTCACGGAGGCATTTACCGGTAATGCTATTATCGGTGGCGGTATAGGTGCTGCTATTCGCTGGGGAGTTTCTCGTGGTGTATTCTCCAACGAAGCAGGTCTTGGTTCCGCCCCAATTGCTGCTGCAGCTGCCAAAACGGATTATCCTGGACGACAAGCACTTGTATCTATGACTCAGGTTTTCCTGGACACGATTTTAGTGTGTACTATTACTGGGCTTACCATTGTCATGGGAAGTCAATATACAACAGGAATAATTGACTCTGATTTAACAGCAGAATCGTTTGGTCTGTTCCTAGGTAATGCCGGCTCTACTGTGGTAACAGTTGGTCTGATTTTCTTTGCCTTCTCTACAATTATTGGGTGGTCGTATTATGGCGAGAAGTGTTTTGGGTATTTAACGAACCAACGCTGGATACCATTCTATCGTGCCCTTTTCGTTCTTTTCGTATTTATTGGCGGTGTGCAAAGTTTAGACCTTGCCTGGGCTTTCGCTGATATTATGAATGGTCTAATGGCCTTTCCGAACTTAATTGGACTACTTGGGCTTTCTGGAGTAGTAGTTTCTGAAACGAAACGATTTATGAAGGTTATGGAAGAGGAGAAAAAGGCAAAGGTGTCAGCAGGAAGCTACGATGCATAGCTTTTATAGGCATGTACTGGAAGAATTACTAATGATACATGTTCCAATCAATCGAGTAGGAGGGAGTGACTAACTCCCGTCCTCTCACACCACCAAGCGTACGGGACCGTACTTGGCGGTTCCTTCAAGTTTGACGAAGCATTTCGTATCGTTCAGCTAAGCTACGAAGCCCGAA
>NZ_JBHLTP010000002.1:0-127085 GCF_042434395.1 Pontibacillus salicampi
CTTGGCCTGTAAACATTCTTTTACTCAACAAGACCATCCCCCATATATTTAGTTAATTCTAAGTATACATAAAAGTACCCTATAGAGAGACTTTTTTTAAGTGTCTACTCTATAGGGTACATTTTATAAATGGAATGGGAGCTTTTTTTTTCGATTATCGCTTAATGGTACACAAGAAAAATTAGATATATTTTCATTTGCTGTAACTTCTTAACAATGGTGAACGACTTATATTATAGATAGTTTTTAATGGTTTTATACAACCTAGAAGGCTGGATAATGGAAAGGGTTACAGATTAAGGGTGCTCCGTTTGAAGTGACTAAAAGCAAAATTTTTTGCCAAACTACAGGAAGAGTTTGATCATACCCACAACTGGCCTAAGAACTTCTAATGAAAAAGAAGGGAAGAGAGCTATCCAGCTAACCAGTATCTAGATAATAATATATTATTTATATTATTTGTAAGCATAACTTTAGAAAAAAAAACGGAGGGATGATAAATGAGGAAAGTGGGCAGTCTCATCATCGTAGCAGGGCTAGTTATACTTGGTATGTCTAATGTAATTGCGAAGCCACAGCTTAATCAGTTGCCATCTGATTCGATTCAATCCTATGCAGTGCAATCCTTACTAACCTATCAGTTTATGCCTATTCAAAATCACCCAGGTGATGAATTTATTACAACAATGAATAACGCGTACACATATGTCTTAATGGGTCAATCTCCGCTTCATGCAGATGTAAAGCTAGCAAAAGAGGAGAATGGACACCGCTTTATTTTTACAGTTGAAAATACATCCGATAAGAAGCAAACCATTGGGTTAAGCGGAAAAAAATATGATTATATTCTGTATCAGGATAAAGAAAAGATTAAACAATATTCAGAAGGAAAATTATTTACAAAGCAATTTGAGAAAACCGTCCTGAAGCCGGACGAATCGATGGAACTGGAATCGGAAACGTTGAATTTAGCACCTGGGAGCTATAAGATTGATATTTGGCTAGCAGATAACGAATATCCTGGTGCGAGAGTGACAGAAGAGTTTATAGTCGAAGAACCTTCAGAAGCAAGTAGTGGAACTCCATCTATTGTGGCAGGAAGCCTACAGCCTTCTATTACCTATAAGCAATTGAACGGTGAGGAGGTGCAAGTCACCTATACTATTAAGAATCAAACGGAACGAGAGGTTGTATTAGGGGTATCAGGAAAAGAATATGACTACACATTATATAAGGATGGGAAGCAGATAAGGAGTTACTCAGAGGGAAAAGAGTTCACCCATGAATTTAAGGAAATTGCTATTGCGCAAGGGGAGGAGCACACCGTTACTACCGTGTTAGACAATTTGGAACCTGGCAATTATACAATTGAATTCTGGTTGAAAAATAAAAACGTCTCCGAAGCAAGAGTGCAAAAAGATTTTGTAGTAGAGTAAGGACCTTTCCTGTTTTACAAGCAACTACCTCACCCCCATTAAAATACGATGATACTTTACCTTAATCCATAAAACAGAGATGAAACAGTGCTCCATCATGATATAGAAGCATTTTAACCGCTATATAGTTGAAATCATTGTTCAAAAATACCTAGGATTATCAACCGAACTACTGGTGGGTATTCCTTTCCAAATCGCTTTCCTTCTTATACAATTTCTTTAAGCAATTTGTGTAGATGAAATAATGGTGACACAAATAACTCTCTTAAACAGTTCAGGAAGGTGGGGAAGGTGTTGGTGGATATTTGGTTACTAGGATTTGCTTTGGCTGTATCTCCCGGTCCTGATTTTTTCTTAATGACAAAGCACACTTTGAGTAATGGGCGTACCGCTGGGTATATGACGCTTCTTGGTAATCGCTGCAGTCTCTCTTTACACATATTGTTTGCTCTTGTGGGGCTTTCTGTTGTCTTGAAGCAATCAGCCATGTTATTCACGACAATGAAACTGCTGGGTGCGGTATATTTAATATATCTTGGTTGCAAGAAGCTAAAAAATCTAGTTCCTCATCCCAAAGACTCTACAACGAATAAAGCAAAAGAGACTCTTTTAAAGAGACAAGCCTTTCGCAGTGGTTTTATTACCAATTAGCTTAATCCTAAAGTAAGTATATTTTTTTTAAGTATTTTCCCTCAATTTTCCTCTTCGGATCAACTAATGAACCAATCAGTTACTATTGGTGTTGTTTTTTTACTAGGGAATAGTATGTGGTATATTCCAATCCTTTTTCTTATTGGGATGCGGTTTGTACGTTCAGCTGTCATGAGAATACAAAAAGGAGTAGACATTGCTTTTGGAACTTTCTTTGTTGTAATCGGTGGGAAAATAATTGGGGATGAGTTAATTCCATAAATGATACTCTACGTATATTGTCTTGGGATAGTGGGAGAGGAAAGTAGCTGTATAATGCTTATTTTTTCAGTAGAAGGTAATAATGAGCGTGATAGACTCTTCCTTAACTGCAGGTGATTATAAATGGATGAAAAAGCTTTTCAACGAATATTGAAACAAGTGGCATCCAATCAGCAGCCAATTGATTTCTGTATGCCAACTCCGTTAACGAGCGAGTTAACGACTTACCTTGAGTTTTATCATCTGGATTTTGAAGAAGCTTCTTTTCATTTAGGGACAGTAGATACCAATGGCAAAAAAATCATGGTACAGATGCATGCACCTCCTGACCCAGATGGAACAGTGTTGCTTTTGCACGGCTATTTTGATCACGCAGGTCATTTACAGCATGCTATCCGCTATTTGCTACATCAGCAAAAGAGGGTCGTAGTATATGATTTGGAGGGACACGGATTATCTGGAGGAGAGAAGTTATCCACTAAAAGGTTTGATAATTATGGTATCACTCTTCAATCAGTGATAGATGACATGCAGCATCAAATTAAAGGTCCATTTTACGCAATTGGGCATAGTACAGGTGGGGCTATATTAATAAATTACTTGCTCAAACAACCTCATCACCCTTTTCATAAAGTGGTAGTAGTTGCTCCCCTTATACGATCCTCCTATTGGAAGCTTAGTGTTGCAGGATACTATTTCCTTAAGCCATTTATGAATGGGATAGGGAGAAAATATCGGAAGAACTCTTCGGATGCTAATTACATACAGTTCGTTCGAAAAGACCCGCTGCAATATAACACTATTCCGTTTGAATGGCTGCATGCATTAATGGAGTGGAATAAAAGCATGAAGCATGCAGAAATAAGTTCAGAACGATTATTCGTCCTACAGGGCAATATAGATCAAACCGTCGATTGGCGATATAATTTGTCATTCCTGCAAAAGAAATTTCCTAAAGGAGAATTTGTGTTAATTGATCAAGGAAAGCACCATTTATTTAATGAAGTAGGTGCTATACGAAGAGAAGTATTTCGTCAAATACAGCAAATCATTTCAAAAAAATAATAGCAAAGACAGGAGAAGGGCTTCTATTTACAGAAGTCTTTTTTATTATGAGTGATGTATTGGTAGCCTTTGCTCCATGGTAAGCCTGAAGGAATTCTTCAGCAGGATGTAACAGACATTTGTTTCCTTAAGAAAAGCCAGTGGTATAAAGAGAGTGTGAGGGGGCGGTACTATGGAAGACAAGCCGATTATTCAATCGTGGACGATACATAAATATGAAAACCAATCGGTAACGCAACTAGAAGATGAAGTTGCGGTAGAATTTGCTTTAACGATTGTTATTAATGGGAAAGAATACGCTACGATGGTGTGCTCACCTTGCCAGTTAGAGGAATTGGTTATCGGGTTTTTAGCCTCTGAAGCATTGATCCTTACGTATGAGGAGATTCAAACGCTACAGGTTGATGTAGGAGCTGGCTTTGCCTATGTTGATCTAAAGAAGGAGCTGCTAGACACAGATTGGGGGAGGACCAAACGATTCATTGGCTCCTGCTGTGGAAAAAGCAGAGAATTTTATTACACACAGGACGCTAAGACTGCTAGAACTATTGTACATAAACACCAAATAATTATAGAGGATATTATCCATTTAATGAAAGCGTTTCAGCAACAATCAGATGACTTTAAGCGTACAGGAGGTGTACATCAGGCTGCACTAGCATCGAAGGAATCGATACAATACCGTGCTGTTGATATCGGCAGACATAATGCGCTTGATAAAGTCTATGGGTATATGCTAAGGGAGCATAGTCCACGAAGGAACGCCCAGATAGTATTCAGTGGGAGGATATCCTCCGAAGTACTGCTGAAGGTAGCTAAAATTGGTATAGGGTTCATTTTATCTCCCTCGGCTCCTACTGATTTAGCTCTTCGGTTAGCTAACGATTTAAACATAACTACTGTTGGGTTTATACGAAATAATCGGTTAAACATATATACACATCCAGAGAACATCATCCACGAATCCACTTCTTGAACAAGATACAAGGAGGAAATGAAATGAATGAACATTTAATTGTAATGGTTGATGGCAAAGAATATCTCGCGGGTGAAGGGCAATCCATATTGTCCCTTGTCCAGGACAGTGAAAAAATACCTAGCATTTGTTATCATGAATCGCTTGGTCCTATTCAGACTTGTGACACTTGTATAGTAGAGGCTGATGGGGAGCTAGTTCGTGCCTGCAGTACTTCCGTGCAGGCAGGGATGAATATTTCGACAAAGAAGGAACTGGTGAAGAAGGCGCAAAAGGAAGCGCTAGATCGTATTATGAGTAATCATGAGCTGTATTGTACAGTATGTGATTATAACAACGGAGCGTGTGAGATACATAATGCCGTAGCAGCCTATGGGGTGGAAGAGCAAAATAAACCATTTCAAGACAAGCCATATGATGTAGACCGATCTGGTTCCTTCTATCGTTACGACCCAGATCAGTGTATATTGTGCGGAAGATGCGTAGAGGTATGTCAGGATGTTCAAGTGAATGAAACGCTGACCATTGATTGGGAACGTCAAAAGCCCCGTGTTCTATGGGATAAGGATGTCCCAATCGATGAATCTTCCTGCGTCAATTGTGGTCAATGTGTGACCGTGTGTCCCTGTAATGCATTGCTCGAGAAGGGAATGGAGGGAGAAGCAGGATTTCTAACCGACCAGAAGCCCGGCCTGCTCCGGTCCATGATTGAGCTGACTAAGAAAGCAGAACCAGGGTATGGTCCTTTGTTTGCCGTTTCTGATACCGAAGCGGACATGAGGGAGGAGCGTATTAACAAAACCAAAACGGTCTGTACATATTGCGGTGTGGGATGTTCCTTTGATGTATGGACAAAAGGGAGAAAGGTATTGAAGGTGGAGCCACAGCCAGCCTCTCCAGCAAATGATATATCCACCTGTATAAAAGGTAAATTCGGCTGGGATTATGTCACGAGTGAAGAACGATTAACAAAGCCACTCATCCGAGAGGGAGATTATTTTAGGGAGGCAGAGTGGGAAGAAGCTCTCATGAAGATTTATAAGGAGATGACAGCATTAAAGACAAACCATGGTGCAGATTCCATTGGGTTTATATCCTCTTCTAAAGCAACCAATGAAGAATCGTATGTTATGCAGAAATTTGCTCGTCAGGTAATTGGTACTAATAATATTGATAACTGCTCCCGTTATTGTCAATCTCCAGCAACGAAAGGGCTGTTTCGCACAGTGGGTCATGGAGGGGACGCAGGATCTATAGATGACATAGCTTCAGCAGATCTTGTTATTACAATTGGATCGAATACTGCTGAATCTCACCCAGTATTAGCCTCTCGAATGAAGCGATCACAGAAGCTATCTAATCAGAAATTGCTTGTGTTTGATATTCGTCAGCATGAAATGGCTAAACGGGCAGATGCTTTCTATCGTCCTTATCCAGGGTCTGACCTCGTTTGGATTTCTGCTGTTACGAAGTACATGATTGATCAAGGATGGCATGATGAAGCCTTTATAAAGGAAAACGTTAACGGATTTGAAGCATTTTATGATAGTCTCGCCTCATACACCTTGGAATTTGCGGAAATGAATACAGGGTTAGATAAAGAAGTTATTAAAGAAATCGCTCAAACGATATCCCAACAGGACAAAGTAGCAATTTGCTGGGCTATGGGAGTTACTCAGCACCAGCAAGGGAGTGATACGAGTACAGCTATCTCAAATTTACTCCTGGCAACGGGTAATTACCGAAAGCACGGAGCAGGAGCTTATCCGCTAAGAGGTCATAATAACGTACAGGGATGCAGTGATTTCGGCAGTATCCCCAATTTCATGCCTGGATACGAATTTGTAACAGATGATGAGGTTAGAAGCAGGTATGAAGAGAAGTGGGGACACCCTTTACCGAATGAGGATGGAAAAGATAACCATGAAATGATTAGATCCATACATGATGGCGATTTACGAGCTATGTTTGTTCTAGGGGAGGATACTGGTGTAGTTGATTCTAATATTAATTACGTGACGGCTGCATTTGAAAAACTGGATTTCTTTGTTGTTCAGGACTTGTTTCTAACGAAAACGGCTGAATATGCTGATGTCGTCCTTCCGGCATGCTCAAGCCTTGAAAAGGAAGGAACCTTTACTAACACAGAACGTCGCATTCAACGATTGTACCGAGCTTTAGAACCGTTAGAGGATACAAAGCCTGATTGGGAAATTTTAACCCTTCTTGCTAAGCAATTTGGATATGATTGGGACTATCAATCTCCGGCAGATATTATGGAGGAAGCAGCCTCCCTGGCCCCACTTTTTGCTGGGGTTACGTATGAACGTCTGGAGGGTTACAATAGTCTGCAGTGGCCGGTAGCGCCAGATGGGACAGATACTCCGCTATTATATACGGAAGGTTTTCCGTTTGCAGATGGTAAAGCACGATTTTATCCTTTGACCTACGAACCAAATTATGAGTTGTCAGAAACATTTGACCTTCATATAAACAATGGACGGCTGCTTGAACATTTTCACGAAGGAAATATGACGTATAAATCACCTGGTATTACTCGTAAGACGCCAAGTGCATTTCTTGAGGTATCAGAAGAGCTGGCGAAGGAACGGGGAATGAAGGAAGGAGCCCTTGTTAAGTTAACTTCTAATGCAGGAGAAGCGACAGTAACTGTAACCGTAACAGATCGAGTTCAAGGAAATCAATTGTATCTTCCGTTAAATGACAACGGGAAATCTGCTGTAAACCTGTTAACAGATAACAGTGTGGACAAAGATACAAATACTCCTGCTTATAAAGAGATTGCAGTAAGCCTTGAGGTTTTAAGAAAACAGGGAACTTCTCCCATACCTTATAATAATCATCGTCGCGGCAATCCTCAACCTCAAATAGGCGTAAAGGTGGAAAAGAAATGGGAGCGAGAAGATTACAGTTTCCCTGGAGAGAAGGTGAATCAAGATGGCTAAAGCGATCTCCAAAATTAAACGGATGGAACTAAGCGTAGCTGAAGTTAGAGCAAGAAGAGTAGACCGACTGCAACAACAGATAGCGGATTCCGGTGATTCTCTCCACAAAGCAATAGAACTAATTCAAGCTCTGGATGAAGCGGAGCTGTTGGATATGCTGACCGCCCTTGTTAAACATAAGGATGATGCGCTTGCAAATGTCGTCAGGGAAATGAACAAAGACCGATATACCAGCGTCCTGGAAAATGCTGGTGGTTTTATGTTTCTTTTGGGTGAATTAGATGTGCATCATGTACGAAGCATAACCACCAGAATTAACCAAGGATTGGATTATGCTCATAAGGCGGTAGAGCAAGAGGAGAATACGAGCTATTTAGACTTAATTCGAGCCCTGAAAGATCCTGAAATAAATCAAGGAGTGACTATGATGCTTCATTTTTTAAAAGGATTAGGGGCCAATCAGAAGTAAGTATGAAAAATAATAACAGTGGTATGAAAAGAGTTACGGACATCTATAGGGAAATAAGGTACACTAGAGGACGTAACACATGTTTATTAAAGGTTTATGGTCTTATGGTGCCATGTAGAAAGGAAATACAAGGATGACTCAAAACAATTTATATCATCAGCTACCACAATTCTTACAAAGTAATTGGGATAAAGCTGCTTTCAAGCAGGCTACTGCTATTCAACGGGAAGCAATTCCCTTTATTAAAGCAGGAAAAGATGTTGTAGCAAAAGCTCCAACAGGAAGTGGAAAAACATTGGCATACCTGCTGCCTTTATTAGAAAAAATAGATCTTGATATGAAGCAAGTCCAGGGTGTAATTCTGGCTTCTTCTCATGAATTAGTTATGCAAATTCATCAAGAGGTACAAAAGTGGAGTGAAGGAAGTAATATTTCAAGCACCACGTTAATTGGCGGAGCTAATGTAAAGAGACAAATGGAAAAATTGAAGAAGAAGCCTCAGCTTGTAATTGGTACTCCAGGCAGAGTATATGAATTAATTAAACAAAAGAAGCTGAAAATGCACGAAGTGAAAACAATTGTTCTTGATGAAGGGGATCAACTACTTGTCCCTGAACATCAGCAAACAATTGATAATATCATTAAAAGCACCCTAAAGGATAGGCAGCTTCTCTTGTTTTCTGCAACACTTTCCGAGGCAACAAGAGAGAAGGCCCAACAAATAATGAAAGACCCAGAAATGATAAAGGTAGAAAGTGGTGAAGGGGAACAGCCAGAAGTAGAACATGGGTACATCGAATGTGAAAGTCGGAAGAAGGTAGAGACGCTGCAAAAGTTAGTGCGTGCAACGAATGGAAAAGTACTTGCTTTTGTAAGAGATGCTGGGAATTTACATGTAATGGCTGAAAAGCTTGCGTATCGAAAAATTAATGTCGCTGAATTACACGGAGAGACAGGAAAACAGGACCGTGCCAAAGCCATTAAAGCATTCCGCTCGGGCAAAGCAGACTTGCTACTCGCAACTGATGTAGCAGGACGTGGCCTTGATATATCAGATATCACTCACATTGTGCATGTCGACATTCCAGAGGAAGTAAAAGATTATGTACACCGCTCCGGCAGAACTGGCAGACTTGGATCTGAACAAGGTGCTGTCATTTCCCTTACTACAAAAGGGGAAGAAAAAATATTGAAAAAGCATACGAGAGAGCTTGGCATTACCCTACATGAAAAAGAACTCATCAAAGGGAACATACAAACAGTTCAAAAGTAACTAGAAGCAGCCTGAAGTATTCAGGTTGTTTTTTTTGCATCTACATCCAAAGTCGTAAAGAAATTCATTCTATGAAAAGTAGTAACTATGTGTCCATTCCGCTATTCTATATAATAGATGTTATAAACGTAAACATTTCAAAGAATGGGAGATATGATAATGAGTAAATGGATGTGCACTACTTGTGGCGTACAATATGCTGCACCAGAAACAAAACCAGATTCATGCTTGATTTGTACAGAAGAGCGTCAGTTTGTAAACCCAAATGGGCAGCAGTGGACGACTCATGAGAAAATAGTGGAAAGTGGAGCATATCAAAATATCATTTCCCAAGAAGAAGAAAACCTATATAGCATTACGACCTCCCCGAAGTTTGGCATTGGTCAGACTGCTTATTTAATTAGGGAAAACGATTGTAATATTTTATGGGATTGTATTAGCTATCTCGATGAAGAAACAATTCAGGCAATCCAGGAATTGGGAGGAATCGATGTCATTGCTTTGTCCCATCCTCATTATTACTCCAGGCAAGTAGATTGGGCTGAAACTTTTGGAGCGACTATATATATCCATCAAGATGATGCGGAGTGGATTATGGAACCGAGTCAGCATATCAAATTATGGGAAGGAGAACAGCTGGTGATCCACCATAATGTTACACTACACCGATTGGGAGGTCACTTTAAAGGAGGGGCTGTTCTGCTTTGGAGAAGCGGAAATCATGGTAAAGGAACTCTATTAACGGGTGATATTATCCAAGTAGTCGCCGATACGAACTGGGTGAGCTTCATGTATAGCTACCCTAATTTGATTCCTTTACCAGCATTTAAAGTGAAGGAAATTGCAAAGAAGGTGGAAGATTTGCCTTTCAACCGATTATATAATGCTTTTCATAAGGTTGTGCAAGTGGACGCAGACCTAGCTGTACAACGTTCAGCGCAAAGATACATAGAGGCATTAGAAGGTAACTTGTTTCAAACGTAACCTTTATAGAAAAAGTCAGAGATTACCGTCGCTTACTTTTGGTATTCATTAGGGAGGAATTTCTATCCTATAGATAAAAACTTCGAAAAAAGACACTGTTAACTTACGTTGTTGAAAATTTCTGAATAGCACCCTTGTGTGGAAGACTTGGATTCGAGATAATGTTGGTCCGTTGCTGAAAGGCGAGTTGAGTGTTCGGAAATAGCTTCGCTTTCCTGCGGCCCCACACGACGTGGGGTCGTTCACCATTGCTACAGGATGTAGCGCTTTTAGGTGAACTTCCTTCTGAGCCTATTTGAGTGGGTCTCCAAGCTAGAAGAAAGAAAGCTCCTTTTAGCGTTGATTGGGCTGGAATCACGGAGACTCCCGCGGAAAAACGAATGAGCAGAGACCCCGGAAGGCGGCGTTCTTTGCCGACTGAGGAGGCTCAGCCGTTCGTCCGTAGGAAAGCAGAGTGATTCCAGCCCAATCAACTACTCTTTCTATACTCCTTTCAACTTATCAAGAATCCAAGTCTTCCACTATCTCCCCATTATATAGGTCAACCTAAAAATCCAATGCCACATATAGGCATTGGATTAAGGCCTTAATAATAAGGAGAAATCATGATATAAACAATAACACCAGTCAAACTAACGTATAACCAGATTGGCATGGTCCAACGGGCAATTTTTCGGTGTTTGTCCACTTTCATGGCCAATCCTCTAAATAAGGTTAATAGGGCTAGAGGAACGATAAGGGCAGCAAGTACAATATGGCTGATTAAAATAAAGTAGTAAATTAACTGCAATATACCTTCGCCCCCATAGGAAGTAGACGATGACATAGAATGATAGGTTAGATAGGATGCTAGAAACAATGCTGTTGAGCTAAAGGCTGCAAATATGAACCGTTTATGCCATGTAACATTTTTTCTTATAATCATAAACAAAGCTGCTAGTAAAAAGACAAAGGTAAACGAGTTCAAGATTGCATTGAGTAGAGGAAGAAGCTTTATATTGAATCCCATTGAACCATCTATCTCGGGGATGAATAATAATGCAACTACAATGGCGTTTATAGCAATGGATAAGCCTACTACCCATGGTACGTAATTATATTCTTTCTTAAGTTCCATAGTGTTTCAACCTTTCGTATAGAATATAGGGCAATTCTAGTATATCGAAAAATAAACGTAAATTCATTAAAGAGCCGGCTTGAAAAGTGACGTGTTTGTTAACTTTTTTACATTGTGAGAGGGGATAGGTAAGGGTCATGCTTTTTGTTAAGACTAAGTGAGCTTTTGCTATACATTTTTCTAAACTAGGATAAAGATTAAAGGAGGACAGGTTGTGACCATTTATGATTTACAATCGGTGCAAAGAGTTATGGCCTCTTTTCCCGCAACATGGTTTATTGTTGGGGGATGGGCTATCGATCTTTATGTTGGGGGTAAAACTAGAAAACATAGTGATGTAGATATAGGCATTTTGCGAGGCAATCAACAGCAACTATTTGAGCATTTATCAGGATGGGATTGTTATAGTGTGAAACAAGGACAATTACTAAGATGGAATGGAGAGTATTTAGAAATGCCTATACATGAGATACATGCAATGAAAAAGGAGGAAGGGATGAGGCTTGAGTTTCTCCTCAATGAAGAACAGGCTAATGATTGGTGTTTTCGGAGGAAAACAGACATCAAGCTTTCTTTAGATCAGGTATGGGGATACTCAGACATGAATATTCCATTTCTTCAACCTGAAATTGTATTACTATATAAAATGAAGAATACTAAGGAGAAAGACTCGGTTGATTTTGAAACAGTTCTTCCTTACTTGCCTATGGGGAAAATGCAGTGGCTGTTAGCAGCTATGAAGCGTTTACATCCTACTCATCCATGGGTTAAGATAGTGCAAAACAGGGTTAAGTGTTGTTAAATACTTATCAACGAAATGCAAACAAAAATAAAGGAGAATTAGCGTTGAAAGTGCTCAGTTATGTATTAATAGGCACTGTTATTGTCTTGCTGTTTTTCTTAGGAATGACTAATGTCGGTTCTACTCTTTTCTCCCATTCCCCTGGCGAACAGTTTGGAGGTAAGTTGAACAGAGAGCAAGTACTTCGACTCAATCCAGATGCGGATTTAATAGAACTGAAGGATGGTACAGTGTATGTGCATGGAGCAGATTGGATTGAGAAGGAAAAGCTTACGAAGGAAGCAAAAATAGGGACAATAGCAAAAGGCATGGCTACCAAAGTCCCTAATGGTGCTCCTATATATCAGACAAAAGAAAAGAAACCTATCCTTATTGTCGACTACAAAGGAAAGACTAAAAGATATTTGCTAGCAATGGGAGAATAGGAACATTACTCGTACGTATGCATCGCCCATTTATCTATATCTCTAAATCCTATCCGCTTATAAATGTTACCGGCACTAGGGTTATCATAAAATAAACACAATTCCTTACCTTCTTCGAGCATATCATAGCATAATTTTGTCATGCTTTGTGTGGCAAGTCCTTGTCTTTTGTAGGAAGGCAAAGTGCATACACCTATTATCATGGCCGATTGTGAGTTCTCAGCGGCTGTAGACACGGAAGAAACAATTATGCCGTCGTCCTTAATGTAGTATGTGCGGGTCAGCCCATTTTCCATATTGCGTTTCATTTCTTCTTTTGTAGTACTAGAGGCGAATTCTTCTATCTCACTATGGAGGTGAAGAATACTATCTATATCTGTAACGGTTGCTTTCTCTATGTTGGCATCAATGGAAGCAAGCTGTAGGCTGTCTTTCGAATCACATTTCGCATAATAGAGTAGTCTGCTTTTGTCAGGATTTCGTTTGACGAAAGGTTTCACCTGACTCGTTATTCCATCTAACCCAGATAGTATCCGAAAGTTAGGATCGTTATTTAGGATGTGAGCAAACCCTTCAGCATCAAACCAATCAGGCGCATATGGGATGAAATTTTGTTCGTATTTTAATAATACCCCTCTCAAAGTACCATCAGGTGCATAATCTCCCCAAAGAGTTTGGAATTCCTGCTCATATCCATATGCTTCAATATCCCCTATAATAAATAGATTTTCTGATGGTTTCATATGTAGAAGCTCCATTGCCTGTATATGATCACGATGAGTCATTGTTCTAATCATGGCTAACCCCTCCTTTTTTTCTGCAGTAAATGTTTCTAAATATTAGCAAATAATGAGCAATTAGTAAATTGTTATAGAAATGTTCTGAAAAAAACTTTCCTTTTTGACACAGTACCTGTAAAATATTTCTCATTCATTACATAAGAACGGATAGAAAGGAAGCTTATTATGTCACTGGAATGGTTGGATGTTACTGCGGTAAACATTCATGAAATAAACGTTGGACTTGATTTATACAAGGAATCATTTCCGGAAGAGGTAAGAGAACCTCAACAAACATTTTATGATAGTATGCGGAAGGCTGAAGTTGCAACGGGTCAAACTTATAGATTTATCGTCGGGAAGGAAGAAGGTAAAGTGGTCAGCTTTGCTACAGGTCATTATTTTTCCTCTATTAATGCTGGGTTTATTGTATATATAGTGACAGATCCACATTTAAGGAGTAAAGGGATTGGGGCTGAAACCCTGAGGGCTCTAGAAGAGCGATTACACTATGATGCCAGACAGGCTGGGTATCATGAGATAGCTGACATTTTGTTAGAAACCGAACATAAGGACTGCGTCCACACCATGTTAGAAAAAGAGGAGTGTGATAAAAGAGCATTATTCTTTTCCCGAAATGGTTACTCCATAATGAAGGACATAGTATATGTACAACCCCCTCTTCATCAAGGGGAAGAGATTGTCCCACTCCACCTTTATAGTAAAAACGTTACCACTACTGTGAGTGATATAAATGCAATGATTTATGAAATATATTATCAAAAATACTATCGTATTAACGGGATAGATAAAGCGACATTAAATCAATGTTTACAGCAAATGAACATTCATAGAATGATAGAATCATAAAATAATTGCCTGATTTTCGGCTGTTTAATGGGAAAGAATCAGATATGATAAACTAACAGCGAATGAAGAAAGTAGGTGGAGAATTGTCATCTGTGCATAGGGACTGGTATGAAGCGTTAATAAAACGAAAGAAGGATTATGAGGGTGTTTTTTTTGTAGGAGTGAAAACGACAGGAATATTTTGCAGACCAACGTGTCCTGCCCGTAAGCCTAAGTTCGAGAATTGTGAGTTCTTTGAAACTGCCCAAGGTGCACTTTTAGCATCTTATAGACCATGTCAGCGCTGCAAACCCTTATCCCATCCAAATCAGGCGTCAGAGCTAGTCCAACAGCTTGTGGAACTAGTGGAGGGAAACCCTGAAAAGAGATGGAGGGATAGCGATGTAAGGGCATTGCATATTGACCCGTCTACGGCTAGAAGACAGTTTAAGAAGCGGTTTGGGATGACCTTTGTTGAATACGCAAGAGCTAGGAGGATGGGACTTGCTATGAAAGAAATACGTAATGGGAAATCTGTAATTCACGCTCAAGTGTTGACTGGATACGAATCAGGAAGTGGGTTTCGAGATGCTTTCTCAAGTATTATGGGAGCCCCTCCTTCCGTTCGAAATCCAGATCAACTCCTGTATGCATCATGGCTGGATACCCCGATCGGACCGATGATTGCCATAGGAGATGATACGGCCTTATATTTATTGGAATTTGTGGACCGTAAAGGGTTGGAAAAAGAAATTGAACAGTTGAGATACAAGACTAAAGCAGCAATTGTACCCGGTTATGCCAACTCGATTCAGTCAATAGAAGAGGAACTAAAGGAATATTTCACTGGTACATTGTTGGGCTTCCATACTCCTATCCATACCGGAGGGACCCGGTTTCAGCAAGAGGTATGGAATGTCCTCCAAACTATACCAATGGGGGAGACAAAAACGTATGGGGAAGTAGCACAATGTATAGAAAACCCTAAGGCAGTAAGAGCTGTGGCAAGGGCGAATGGGGCTAATCAACTAGCAATCATTATACCTTGTCATCGCGTAATTGGTGCTGACGGGTCTCTTACTGGATATGGTGGTGGTTTACACCGAAAAAAGTGGCTGCTTCATCATGAACAACAGCATTTCTTAACTACAACTAATTGTATTCCAGATAATCCATTGCTTCAAACGGAAAGGGAAGGGTAAGTTATACAAGCAGAGAAGACAGTCGTTTAGGTGCGACTGCCTTCTGGCTATAGAGGGAGTAACATTAAAATGGATTGGTAGCCCATTGTAAAGATTGCTTAATAAACATCCGTTGATTTAGTTTAAGCTGTGCTATCATATATTCTGCCATGTCCTCTGGTTGAGTGTATTTACTTTTATCATTTTGGTCCATATTCTCTCCAAAAGCAAGCTCCGTTGCTACGAGACTTGGATTTAATGTGAAGACACGAATATTATGTTTTCGTACTTCCTGCATCAACGCTTCACTCATCCCCTGAATGGCGAACTTGGAGGCACTATACGAAGTAGAGCCTGCTGTTGCCTTTAATCCGTTGCTAGAGGAGATCATCATTACATCCCCTTTATTCTTATCGACCATATGGGGGAGGACTGCTTTCGTAATATGATACGTTCCATATACATTTACTTCAAAGGTTTGTTTCCATGTTTCTTGATCCATTTCCAAGAATGGACCATGGGCTCCAATTCCGGCATTATTAATGAGAATGTCTGCTGTCCCGAGTTTGTCTTCTAGCTGCTGGATGCCTTGTTGGACTTGATCCCAATGAGAAATGTCCATTACGGCAATGCTAGCTTGAACCCCATGGGATTTAGCTTCTTCCGCTACTGCTTTTAATTTACTTTCTGTTCTAGCGATTAACCCTACATGCACACCTTCTTCAGCAAGTTTTAGAGCAACGGCTTTTCCAATCCCGCTTCCAGCTCCTGTTATATAGGCTACTTTACCAGCAATCGTTTGTGCCATATACCATCATCCTTTCCAACTAATCTATATTAAGTGTAAGGTTTTATAGGTATAGATTCAAAAGATAGATTTCACGGTCTGTTTTATACAATCTTTATATAAGCAAAAGGGAAAAGAGGTATGCTATGATAACTAGACCGATGTATAGGAGTTACTCCAAATCGGTGATGCTGTAAAAGAGGTGATTAGGAATGGAACAAATTAGCATAACAGCTGTTTTTACACCAAAGGAAGGTAAAGCTGATGCTTTACAATCAGAATTAAAAAAAGCACAGAAAGCTTCAAGACAGGAGCCAGGCTGCCTGCAATATGACTTACACCAGTCCATTGACGATGATACACTCGTTTTGCATGAGTTGTATGAAAATAATGAGGCAGTTCAACAACACATCAATAGTGAGCATTATCAAGAATATCGAAAAAATACAGAGGATTTATTAGCCTCGCGTAATGTTTATAAACTTAAAAAGCTTGATTAAGCCTTGTTACTAAGATCGCTTAGCATGTATAAAAACCTATGTTTTTCTACATGCTCACAGTGTCGAGAAAATCCCGTCGGTTCTTCTATGTGTATCGAGTAGGTGTTGGCGAAACGACTCGCTTTCCATGGGCGTCCGCTGAGTCTCCTGTCCCATAGGAGTCTCGCCGTTTCACCAACACCTTTCGAATATTGAGTCTGAACCTCTTCTGCTGCCATGAGCAAAGAAAGCGAACTTTGTTTGCATGGAATAGAATCATGGGCTTTTATTGTTGTTAGGTTCTGTTCCCATTATTTATTACTCAGTATGGTGGAAAATGGGGAGACTCCTTTAGGTTGCACAGAATACGGCGAGATCCAACAGGGAGCGAACCGAGCGAGGAAGCTCGGCGTCAGCAGTGGAAAGTGAGCTATTTTCCGCCCCGTGGATCACTATATTTGTAACAGACACCGACTTCCATACTTTTTCGACAGCATGAGCATGTAGAAAACCTATGTTTTTCTACATGCTTTTTTCTATAAAACTTGGAAGCATAGTAGGTTATCTGCTCCTGGTAACGGTAGTAACCGGAAATGGGTTGTACAAGTAAAGGTTTGTATAATTGAGGCTTCAGTTTAACGTCAATTTAGTGTTACAGTAATCCATACCATTCGCTCGCCTACGAGCATTTTCCTTTTTTGGTAAGGTAAGGCTTTATAATGTTTTTGCATGTAAAGGGAGCAGCGTTTATGATGTAGAGGGACGCATTGTTTTGAATCGTTATAAAACAGAAGCAGTACATCAATTGCTACGGCAAGAAAGTAGGATGAATATGAATGCAATAGAAGTTGGTACAGTGCAAACGTTCACTGTCGCAAGAGAAACGGAGCACGGATATGTATTAAGTAAAGCAGCAGAGGAAGTTATGCTCCATATAAACGATACAGCAGAAGAAATAGCAGTAAACGATAAAGTAGAGGCGTTTCTTTATCAGGATAAGCAAGGGAAAATAGTAGCCACTACTTATATTCCAACTATTTCATTTGAGCAATATGGTTGGTGTGAGGTCGTTGATAAGGTAGATAATCTCGGTGTATTCGTTACTATCGGAATCCCTAAGCATATCCTTGTATCCTATGATGACCTGCCGCAAAGTACAAGCCTGTGGCCTGAAATTCACGATAAATTGTATGTTTCTTTACAGAAGGATAAGAGTAATCGTTTAATTGCGAAGCCTGCAACGGAAAATGTTATGGAGCGGGAAGCCGAACCAGCTCCACAAGATATGTTACACAAACCAATTAGCGGACACGTCTATCGTTTAAATCCACATGGTTCTGCTATTTTGACAGAGGAAGGCTATCAAGGATTTATCCATTATACTGAACGGAAACAGGAACCAAGACTAGGAGAATGGGTTCAAGGGAGAGTAATTGATGTGAAGGGTGTAGGAGCTCTAAATATATCCTTGCGTCCTGTAAAAGAGGAAGCATTGGGAGAAGACGCATCTCATATCCTTCAGTATATGGAAAATAACGGCGGTGTCATGCCATTTACGGACAAAAGCTCTCCAGACGATATTCGAGAGACATTCCATATTAGTAAAGCAGCATTTAAAAGAGCGATAGGCACCTTGATGAAACAAAAAAAGGTAAAACAAGAAGAAGGAAAAACCTCCCTAATATCGAAATAGTGTAGGAAGCTCTCTAATGAAAGAGAGCTTTTTTATTATGGTTTTGTTAAATACTTAGAAGGGGCGTTTTAACGATAGCTTTTATGATTCTTATCTCATTACTTGTAATAGGTAGCATAATTATGGGGATATACAGTACGTACAAACATTATCACTATAAGGAACAAATGCTGTCCTTGGAACAACAAAAAATAGATTTAGAGCGAAGGAGAGTAGAGACAGAGGAGAAGAAGCAGCAAAGTCAGGCATGATGGCTTAATGTGGAGCATTTAGCTAATAAAAGGGGGATAGACATGACTTCTGTTCGGAAGACCTATGATCGATTAGCACATACATATGAACATGATATAGATAACGACAGCCCATATAATGCATATTATGAACGTCCCGCTATGTTGAAAGCATTACCAGAGAAGCTGGAGGGGAAAAATATATTGGATGCTGGCTGCTCTGCCGGATGGTATGCACAATATTTCGCGTCGAGGGGAGCAAACGTTACAGCAGTGGATATAAGTCCAGAAATGATAGAAGCTGCAAAACGAAGAGCAGTCACCAATGTTACCTATATGTGTCATGATTTGGAGACTCCCCTTCCATTTAAAGACAATTCCTTTGATATCATTTGTAGTTCACTTACGTTGCATTATATAAAGGAATGGTCATCTCCTTTTCAGGAACTCGCTCGGGTATTAAAGCCAGGAGGTCAGTTTTTATTTTCTGTTCATCATCCTTTTATGGACTATCATCAATTTTCTTGTGACGATTATTTTGAAACTACAAGGTTAACGGATGTTTGGGAAAAGCCCTCCATTACTATAGAAGTGAGCTTCTTTAGAAGGTCAATGCAAGATATTGTAAATTACACCACGTCCTTTTTTACATTAGATACGCTAATAGAACCAAAGCCTGTAGATAAAATGAAGGAAGTAAAGAGGGAGGCATATGAGAAGTTAATAAGAAGACCAAACTTTTTACTAGTGAAAGCAACATCAAGGAAATAAGTAGCCGATGGGATTTAGTTAGCAAGCGAGTACTCTTAGTATATTGTTGTTTTCAATCATTCGAATGTTATGTCACGGGATAGGCTTACCGATTAGTGGGATAATGGTAGTGGTTCCCTAAGAGGAATCCTCCATTAGACATAATGTAGGATTCCTCTTAGGGAACTATTTAATATTGTAAATTTGCGTGCTTCTCCCCCTTCTGGAGAAGCATTTCTAGTATATAAACATATTAGAGTTGACTGCGTGGTGCACCACATAGTTTACGATATAGGAAGGGGGAGGCAGAATGTATAAAATAAGTGAATTTGCTCGCATAACAGGATTAAGTAAAGAAACGTTACGGTATTATGCAGAGGTCAAATTGTTAGAACCAGCTTATATAGATCCCTATAATCATTATAGGTATTACGATGATGGCAGTTATTTTATAGCATTGCTATTAACAAAGTTACGACAATTTGGTTTTACGATTCAAGAGATGATTTCCGTAATGGAAGACGAATCTTTCACTCATTTGGAAGAGATACTGTTGGAAAAACGTCAAAAAATACAAAATCAGATAGTAGAGTTGGAAACAAGGTTGAAAGAAATAGATCATTTTCTCGCATCTGGTAAGGAGGAAATACAAGATGATGGAATGGAAGGAAACGAAAATTATTGATGCAGATATTGAGGTAGTTTGGGAATTATTTAAAGATCGAAATATAAGAACTATTATGCCTAAGGTAGAAGAACATACTCTAATAGAAAAAGAGGAGCATCAGGCAGGTGCCAAGCATCGACAAACCTATCGGGAAGGCAAGCGAGTAGAGACCTATATAGTAGAAACAGTAGCATACGAGGATCGAGATGATTACAAAAATAAACAAATTCAATTTGTATTAGGAAAAGCTTTTGAAATCGATCTAACCTTTACACTTGAGAAGATAGGTAAGAACAAAACATCTTTCACGTATGCAGGAAGAAACAAGGGAGTAAATTTCGTGGGGAGAGCTATGCTGAGGCTAGGGAGCAAAAAGGGAAATATGGATGTTGTCCAAGAATTTATGAACCGTGTCCAATCACAGTCCATTCAGCAGGATGATAAACAATAGGTCGGCATTCACTTGATTTCTCGCTTTCTAACGTAATAAGCGTACTTTTTTCATATACTCTCTTAATAGTCCTCCTATCGCTCCTATAAAACTAATGATGTATCTTAAGCTCAAGGGGCCGTTCATTTTCTATTATAAGACAAATATAAAAAATAAATGTTAAGTTAAAATAACAAAATGTTATATTGACTTAACATTTTGTTTGGTATATTATATATAATAACAACATGAAAAAAGGAGTAAATCGTGTATTTATCTAATAGTGTTCGAGAGTTAAGGGCAAGGTATCAGTGGTCTCAACAAACATTGGCATCTAGAGTAGGAGTAACCCGACAAACCATCGCTGCTGTGGAGAAGGGAGAATACGTTCCATCTTTAGTATTAGCAATGAAGATCTGTCAGGAATTTGATCTGTCAGTAGATGAGGTATTTGCGTTACATAAAGGAGCTGAAGAGAGTGAAAATGTCGACTAGTTATATCCTTCAAATTACAGTACTTTTGTTGTTTGGATGGGCATTAATATCGTTTTATGATGCTGTTAAGGGATTCAGGGAAATGGTAGTGAACCCGGATGTATTTATGTTTACTCTTGATCTTATTCCGATAACCTTGTGCCTGCTTGTTGGAGGTACTATCGAACTTGCGTTTATGAGAAAACAAAGGAAAAAAGGGGTAGGGTGGAAGAAAATGCTTTTTCTTCCAATGGAACTAAAAGAGGAAGATGAAAGGGAACAACAGATTACGGCAAAGGC
Source organism: Pontibacillus salicampi (assembly GCF_042434395.1). NCBI lineage: Bacteria > Bacillati > Bacillota > Bacilli > Caryophanales > Bacillaceae > Pontibacillus > Pontibacillus salicampi. The sequence continues at coordinate 21,045 of NZ_JBHLTP010000002.1, forward strand.
TTGTCGAAATGCCTATATTGCAATGATATTTAGCTTTCCTATAATTGCTGGGTTTTTGATTGCTCAGCCCTTGTTATTCGAATACTTTTCTGGCTTTCCAATCGTTATATTATTATTGATCCCGCTCGTTCAAATTACTACTTACTATGTTTCCATAAGTAAATCAATTCCATAATGTAAGATTCTTTTTTACACATTTTAATAAGATAAGATAACACTATCCTTTTGCACATAAAGGATAATGACCCATGCTTACCGAACTTCAAAAAAACAGACTCCCATTTCTTCTTGCTGAATTGGGAGCCTGTGTGAATTTCTAACCTCTTTTATTCTTGCTCCTGTTGGCTGCAATAAACAATCATAGCTTTGCTCAAAAAAGGAGCCAATCCTGTTTTAATTGTATTAATATTGTTCGTGAATCGTTCATCTGTGACATAGAGGTCAGCTAAGCCACGGAAGATTTCTAACGTACAATCGTAGAAATAGGTAGTAATAACATTGCGCCACCTAGCCACGTGCTTTTGAACTTCCGCATCATCTGGGCCATAGTCCATTCTCTTCGCAATAGATACGTAAATATTATTTATTTCTTGTTGAATATTCTCCCAATCTTCTTCATCATATGATGCTGTGCGTCTATTTGATTCATCTACTATCGCCTTTGGATACTTTTGTCTAACCTCCTCTTCATATTTTTTCTGATGTTTTTCAATTTCTACCTTATCAAATCCATTAAACATGTGATTTTCCTCCATTTCTTCCCCTCTTTCTAAAGCTTGAATAGAGGTGCGGACGGTTTGTAGCATTTGTTCCAATCTGGATTGTTTCTTTAAAAGCATCTCTTCATGCATCTGTAGAGCCTCTAGACGATCGAATTCTGGACTATCGAGCAAATTCTTAATGTCTCCAAGCGTAAGCCCCATTTCTTTGAAGAACATGATCTGCTGCAGTCGTTCAAGGTTGCTCCTCGTATAAACACGATAACCTGCAGGTGTAATCGAGTCAGGGGTTAGTAATCCAATTTCGTCATAGTGATGAAGAGTGCGTACGCTAACTCCAACAAGGTTAGCAACGTCTTTTACTTTAAACATCGCTGTTCACCTCCTATGTATAAGAGTAATGTATCACGTAACGTAAGGGTCAATATTTTTTATATGTCATTTTGTTCCATGTGATGTTAAAATATAAGGAATATTTCAATAGGTAATTCGTACTTCTTTTCCCTTGTTTACATCTTTGTCACGAGATTGTCACAGTAAGCTTGATAAGATAGGCAACAAGTCTGCTGATATCTCCGTTGAACATGGTAAAATGGAACATATATCGTTACGTTTCTCATAAGAAGGAGGGGTTCATTCATGGTATATGATATTGCCATCAGACCATTGTCACCTGCTGATTTCCTAATGATGACTAAGTGGCTTCGAACTGAGGAAGTGCTTCACTATTATGAAAGTGACGCTCAGGAATTATATACATATGAAAGTATTATTGAAAAGTACTCCCCCCGTTTGAATGGTGTTATTGATATACCCTCTTTTATTGTAGAGGTTGATACGGATCCAATTGGCTTCGTTCAGTCATATCGAGTAACCGCTGAAGAGATAGAAGCGTGGGGGCTTCCAAAAGGAAAAACCTACTTTACGTTTGACCAATTTATTGGCGACCCTGATTTGTGGGGACAAGGAATTGGTTCTCAAATGATTAAGCGTTTCGTAGTGGAGCTACTAACCAAACACCAGCCAGATGGTGTTATTGTTACACCAAACGTTACGAACGAGAGAGCGATTAAATGTTATGAGAAATGTGGTTTTCGTAAAGTAAATAAAATTGAAAACGATTTAAAGTGGATGCTAGTGTATGGAAATAGTATAGCATTCCAGTAGGCATAATGTAGGAAAGCACATAAGGTGAGCCTTATCTTTTGATGAGAGAGGTCAAGCTCTGATACCGTATTATTGTATTGAATAATGGAAAGGGGCTTTTCACATGAGTCATGAAAACGAACAAATTGTACTGGCAAGTCGTCCAGAAGGAATGCCAACTCATCAGAATTTTACTTACGAAACAATTGATACAAAACCACCTCAACAAGGGGAGGTTGTCGTTAAGAGCTTATATATTTCTGTAGACCCATATATGCGAGGACGTATGAGTGATCAAAAATCATACGTAGAGCCGTTCCAACTGAATCAGGTTGTTTCTGGCGGTGTTGTTGGAGAGGTTGTTGAATCTCAAAACGACTCTTTTAATGTAGGCGATAAAGTATTCGGAATGCTTGGCTGGCGACGCTTTAATGTGGTACCAGCTGAACAAATTCGTAAGGTAGATGGAGAAGCAGCTCCATTATCTGCCTATTTGAGTGTATTAGGACTGACGGGACTTACTGCTTATTTCGGGTTACTCAATATCGGTAAACCGAAAGAAGGGGAGACGGTTGTCGTTTCAGGAGCAGCTGGTGCAGTAGGCATGGTCGTTGGTCAAATTGCTAAGATTCAAGGTGCACATGTCGTTGGGATTGCCGGTACCGATAAAAAAGTACAGTACCTAGTAGAAGAACTAGGGTTTGATTCTGCGATAAATTATAAAACAGTGGATAATATGCAATCCGCGCTGGAAGGTCTTTGCCCAAATGGGGTAGATGTGTATTTCGATAATGTAGGCGGAGAGATATCAGATGCTGTTCTTAATCTATTAAATCCATTTGCCCGAATTCCATTATGTGGAGCAATCTCTTCCTATAATCGAACAGACGGTGATTTAGGTCCGCGTGTACAGACAAAATTGATTAAATCTCGTGCTGGAATTCAAGGCTTTATCGTTGGGGATTATGCCGATCGTTTCTCAGAAGGTGCTAAGCATTTAGCAAAATGGCTTTCTGAAGGAAAGTTAGTAAATGAAGAAACAATAGTTGAAGGCTTTGACAATGTACCTGATGCATTTCTTGGTCTTTTCTCTGGAGAGAATCTAGGTAAGCAGCTGGTGAAAGTTGCTGATCCGGAATATTAATTAAAATGCAGCTACCCTTTATTGGGTAGCTTTTTTACGTGAATTACATTCTTGTTTCCCCCCTATACAGGGGCAATCATATACGTATGGACCTGGAAATCAAGTTCTCTAAACTCTCCCGATTATAGGGTGGATATAACCTTGACAGTAATCCTTTACAGAGATTTCCATTTAAAAGTCGCGCTTTTCTGTTTATTTAGCATGTAGACTCCGATAGACTAGTAAAGAAAGGGAGGAAGATACATGAAGGCATTTACACATGCTAGTGGTTATGATGGTAACGGTAATTGGTTTACGGATAAGACTATTCTTTTTAACAATGGAACAATAGAAGCAATTCAAGATGAAAAGCCATCTGCTGCTTATGAGGTTATCGATGTGAGTGGTAAAGTTATTACACCCGGTTTAATTGATGTACATACTCATATTGGAGTATTCGAGCAAGGAATTGGACAAGAGGGACATGATTTTAATGAAACAAGCAATGCTACAACAGCAGAGATAAGAGCACTTGATGGAATTAATCCATTTGATAAGGGATTTGAGGACGCTAGAGCAGGAGGCATCACGACAGTTCAAATTCTCCCTGGGAGTGCGAATGTCATCGGTGGTGAGATGGTTGTGGTGAAAACAGTAGGTACAGTTGTGGATGACATGGTAGTTCGCAACCCGTCTGGCTTAAAGGCTGCTACCGGTGAAAACCCTAAGCGAGTCCATGGCGGCAAGGGGAAGCTCCCTACTACTCGAATGGGGGTAGCTGCATTACTTCGTAAAAAGCTAATCGAAGCTCAAAATTACTTACAATCTTTGGAAAAGGAGCAACATGACCGAAATTTGGAGATGGAACAAATCGCCAAAGTCTTACGAAGGGAAATACCGCTTCGAGTACATGCGCACCGTGCTGAGGATATCGCAACCGTGATACGAGTGAAGAATGAATTTTCTATTGATGTGACCATCGAGCATGGGACAGAAGGTCACTTTATAATTGATCTTCTTCAACAGCATCCACAAATCAGTATTGCTGTAGGACCTACGATGACATCCCGATCTAAAGTAGAGTTAGCTCACAGAGGGTGGCACACGTTAACAGCTCTACAGGAGGCTGGCATTCCGTTTACCATCACCACTGATCATCCCGTTGTTACCATAGAACATTTAATGACTAGTGCCATTATGGGAGTGAAGCATGGTCTAAAGGAATCGATTGCTCTACAATCTATCACTTTATTTGGGGCCAAGCACCTTGGAATCGAGCATCGTGTCGGATCTATTGAAGAAGGTAAAGATGCAGATATGGTTATTTGGGAAGGGGACCCCTTTGACCTTAGGAATAGTGTTGAAGCGACGTTCATTAATGGTTATATGGTCTATAGTAAACATGATAATTCTTAATGAGGTGTAGGAATGAGAAAGAGATTAAGAGAATTGGGTATTGTTATTGGTGAACTACCCACTGGTGAGCAAAACAGCATTACAGACGTTCCGGAAGTAAAAGTAGGACATGTGACGTTAAGTAAGGAGGAAGCTTGTGTGCAAACTGGAGTAACTGCTATTATGCCACACGGAGAGAATCCTTTTTATGCTAAGGTTCCAGCTGCTGGATTTGTCGCCAATGGTTTTGGAAAAACAGCAGGACTCGTTCAAATTGAAGAGCTTGGAGAAATAGAATCGCCAATCCTTCTGACTAATACGTTCTCTGTAGGCTCTGTTCTTCAGGGAGCCATGGATTATATGCTGAAAATCACACCGGAGATAGGTGATACTACCGGTTCAATAAATGTAATTGTAGGAGAGTGTAATGACAGTTTTTTACACGACCCCCGTTCCCAAGCAGTGGAGCCTTTACATGCTGCAAAGGCTATTGAAGAAGGAAGCACTACGTGTGAGGAAGGAGCTGTTGGTGCTGGAACAGGAATGACTTGCTTCCAATATAAAGGAGGTATCGGAACGTCCTCTAGAATTATTCATGATAGATGGACTCTTGGAGTTCTCATAAATTCCAATTATGGGCTTAGGAAAGAATTGGAGGTTCCCTCCTACCAAGAAAGCTCAATGGAAGAAAGAGATCTTCCTGCAGGCTCTATCATGGTCATTATAGCAACAGATGCTCCTGTTTCTGACCGTCAATTAAAACGATTAGCTAAACGTGCTACAGTTGGGATTGTCAGAACAGGGGGACGTATTCACCATGCCAGTGGTGATATTGTTATAGCATTTTCAAACACTAATCTGCGATACCATTTTCAAGAGGAAATGCTGCAAAGCCACTCCTATGTTGGCGATGATACAGAGGCTTTTCAATTATTGCTGCAAGCCGTTTCAGAGGCTACTGAGGAGGCTATCATGAATTCGTTAACGATGGCATCATCAACTACTGGAAGAAAGGGCAGGTATGTAGAAGGGATTCCTTATGCATTGCTTGATTAGTAGTTATTATGGAAAGAAGGGCAGCTGTTTACTGCCCTTCTTTCCATTTCATTGCTTATTTAATATCTTTTCTAGTTGGGGGTGCCATAAACTCAGGGCCTACCGGATCTTGAATATTCTTTACAAGAATATCATCAATGGCCTTTTGAGCATCCTCATCTATTGTAAAATCCATCACTTCGTCGATTGGATTCATTTGCTCTGGTTTACGACCTCCCCATAGAGCTGTACCCGTTCCAGGCTGATCCAGAATGAACCGAAGAGCGAGGTGAATAATGCGCTTATCAAAGCGCTCTTGAGCTAGAGCATCCAGCTCTTTAACTGCCTCTAGATATTGATTATAACGAGGTTGCTGGAACTTAGGATCTCCATTTCTAAGATCATCACCTCCAAATTGAGTATCCTTACTCATTTTGCCTGTGAGAAGGCCTCTACATAAGCTTCCATAAAGGAGTGTATGCAAATTGTGTTCTTGTACGTATGGCAGTATATCTTCTTCAATACCACGCTCGAACATGTTATAAGGCGGTTGTACTGTATGAAGAGGTGCTGCTTCTCGGAATGTATCCATTTGCTCCGGAGTGAAATTACTTACCCCAATAGCTCTAATCTTACCTTGCTTGTATAAATAATATAAAGCTTCAGCCGTTTCCTCAATTGGAACGGTTGGATCTGGCCAGTGTACTTGATAAATGTCAATGTAATCTGTTTGAAGACGACGTAGGGAATCCTCTATTTCCTTATGGATACGTTCTTTCGATGCATCCCGAAATACCGTTTCTTCATCTTTCCAGTTCATGGCAACCTTTGTTGCTAAAGTAATGTTGTCTCGGCCGCCGTATTGCTGGATAGCCTTACCAACAATTTCTTCTGATCTTCCCATTCCATAAACAGGTGCGGTGTCAATGAGGTTGACGCCTTTATCCAATGCAGCATGGATGGTGTTGATGGATTGCTGTTCATCTGTTCCACCCCACATCCAGCCACCAATCGCCCAAGTTCCTAGACCGATTCGAGATGTTTCTATACCTGTGTTGCTTACATATTGTTTTTCCATCATTCCACCTCCGAAAGGGAATTGCTTTTCTTCAACTTACCTATAGGATGTACCCTTTTTCAGAACGTGTTAATCTTACATATGTTTATGGACTATTTTATCGGGGAGAAAAGCATGATTTACATTACGTAAGAATAAGATAGTAGCAGCTTGTCTGAGGAGGACTAAATTATGATTACCGTTTCACAAAAAACCGTTTTACTTACTATGGTTATAGGGTTTTTAGTCCTGAGCGTACTAGGATTACATCGCGCCAAAACTGTTGTTCTTCCCCAAGCTGTTATGGAAGCAAGTGAATCTGTTCCAATACCTCAGCCTCTTATTAAAAAAGAGACGGTGGAAGAAATACAACAGGTAGTCGGAAGGCACATTCCAACATTACATTTTGTTCCAGAAAATTATGCGCAAGAAAGCGTTGGCTATCGAACAAGCTCCGGAGGATATTTAATTAGACAAACGTTCATTGATCCAGGGAGTGGACACATTTCTTTGGAGCAAAGACCGGTAATGGCAGGGAATAGCTCCTCTATTATCGGGATGGAGACAGAAGAATTAATGTTTGATAATAAATCTATTACACTGGCTTCCAGAAATGGAGCCATATATTCTATGAGCTGGGAGACAGATTACTATCGGTATGAGCTTTCCTCCCTAGAGAGTTTCGATAGATCAGTATGGAAGAAGATGGTGGTAAGTATTCAATAATTTGTTCTATATGCGGCTTCCTTATATAATTAGACTATGAAATTATTAATCAGTAGTAACTAAAAAATCCTACTGTACACAACATAAAAGAAAGAAGGAAATCCGTATGTCCCGTGGGATGATACATCATGTTGAAGTAAACGTTTCTGATTTACCTAAATCTCTTTCCTTCTGGGATTGGTTGCTGACCCACTTAGGTTATGAGCCATATCAGGAGTGGGAGCAAGGGAAAAGTTACCGATTGGGATCGAGTTATCTAGTTTTCGTCCAAACGGAAGAGGAGTTTTTGACACCTTCCTATCATCGGAAGCGTACGGGCTTAAATCACCTCGCCTTTTATGGAGACTCACAAGAGCATGTAGATGAGTTGACGAGGCTGTTAAGAGAGAAAAGGATTCCTATTCTGTATGAAAAGGAACATCCGTATGCAGGTGGCGAGCATTACTATGCTGTATTTTTTGAAGATCCGGATCGTATAAAGGTTGAGGTTGTATCACCGTAAAGCCTTGTGAGAACAAGGCTCAGCTTGTAGAGAACCCCCCTTGTTTCCTACAAGCTTTTTACATGTATGCGGGTTGGCAAATACCACTCGCTTTCCGCGGACGAACGCCCGAGCCTCCTCGTGAAACCCACACTCGGGGGGCTCGGATCGCCCGTTTTTCCGCAGGAGTCTCCTGGTATTTGCCAGCCCTTCACCGAAAAAGACTCTCCTTCACCTAACACACCCTTGATAGGTGAAGGGCAATCTTCTTCATATTCTGACAGGCAGCTGTCCGTAACGCCTGTTCGCGCACATTTTCTTTTCCGCGCAGGCGACAATAACGCAGCCCATGCAGTTCTTTTGAATAATACAACAGGATCAAGTGAGGGACGACCATTGTCTTCGGAATAGTAAGTCGCACTTTTTCTGGAATGAAGGAGAAGTCTATGTACCGATCGATTTTACGGAGGAGATTGTCTTCAGGAACAAGCTCTTCAATCGTGACCATTTCGATTTCATTTTGACGCTCTTTTTTGGATTGAAACATCGAATCACCTTTCGTTAGAGAATATATAACTATTATAACAAATTAACGCGGTGAATAATAAAAGTAAAAAGAAAGAAATAAATAAGGCTGTCGAGACTTTCTCGACAGCCTGAGCCTTGTGAGAACAAGGCTTTTTTTATGGTTGCAAAAAGTATTGTTTAATATTCAGAAAATTATTACAATAAAGTAGAAGAGAAAGGGGAGGGAGAATGGAAACGAGGTTAGAAAAACAACCTTCAGTATTGAAAAAAGGACAAAGAATAACTCTATGGACTTTATTTGTATTAGGATTGATCATGATTGTAATACTTATTTTTGTAAACGTTTACATTAATAGGAGTCTTCCCCAAACAAAAGGGACGATTGCTGTGTCTGCTCTGGAAAAGCCAGTCGACATCATTCGAGATAATCAAGGTGTTCCACATTTATCTGCTTCCTCTGACAAAGATTTGTTTATTGCTCAAGGGTATGTTCAAGCTCAAGATAGACTATTTCAAATGGATCTAGCTAGAAGACAAGCATCTGGAACCTTAAGTGAAGTAGCAGGAAAAGCTACTGTTACACAGGATAAATATTTTCGGACACTTGGATTACGAAGGGCAGCAGAAATCTCATATAAGTCGTATTCCGAGGATGCCAAACAGGTACTAGAGTGGTATTCTCAAGGAGTAAATGCCTTTATCAAGCAAGCAGAGGAAGAAAGACGCCTCCCTGTTGAATTTACTCTGATGGGGAGCTCTCCAAAGCAATGGAGTCCAGTCGATTCATTGACCATTGGTAAATATATGGCCTTTGATCTTGGTGGTCATTGGGAACGGCAAGCTTTTAATTACTATTTACTGCAGAACTTACAACAGGAAAAGGCTGAGGAACTGTTTCCAGTGTATCCAAAGCATGCTCCCACCATTTTACAACAGGAGCCAGTAGATGTGACGAGCAGCCTCGAGCATGCTGTGATACCTCATCCTCATAATGGCAGCAACAACTGGGTAGTTAGTGGAGAAAAGACAGCTTCCGGATATCCATTATTAGCAAATGATCCTCATCTTGGTTTAGCAACTCCTTCCATTTGGTATGAAATGGAATTATCCTCTCCGAATTATCAAGTAGCGGGAGTTATTTTCACGGGCATTCCTGGTATTATTCTTGGCCATAATGAGGATATAGCATGGGGAGTAACCAATACGGGACCCGATGTTCAGCAGCTTTATTTAGAGAAGCGTCATCCAGAGGATCCAACCTTATTTTTATTTGAAGACACATACGAAGAGGCGATTGTTCATGAGGAAACCATTCATATAAAGGGGGAAGAAGCGATAGAGTATGAGGTTGTGGAAACAAGGCATGGCCCAATACTATCAGAGTTTGCTAAAGATAGTGGGAAGGATACGGTTCTTTCCCTGCGGTGGACGGCGTTAGATGCCAGTACAGAACTAGAGGCGATTCTAGAAATGAATCAGGCAGCAAACTGGACAGAGTTTGAGGAGGGGTTGAAAAAGTTTCTCGTGCCTACTCAGAATTTTGTATTTGCTTCTAAAGATGGGACCATTGCCTATAAAGCAAATGGAAAAATTCCTATTTATGAATCTGCCTCTGACGCTTTAGTACCTTTAGAAGGTTGGAAAAAGGAAAACGAATGGAAAGGGTATATTCCATTCGATGAGCTTCCAACTGTTATAAATCCAGAAAAAGGGTTCATCGCTACTGCTAATAACAAGGTTATAGGGGACAAGTATCCCTATCACATATCAAACAATTGGGCACAGCCGTATCGTTATATAAGGATAGAGGAAGTATTGGAAGAAAATAATAAGCTCACAGTGCAAGACATGAAGAACCTGCAAATGGATCAGCAAAATCTACAGGCCAGAGAATTTGTTCCAATTCTTTTACAGCATTTACAAAATCAAAAGCTCACCACTATGGAACGTCAGGGCTTGGAGGTATTACAGTCCTGGAATTATGAAGATGATGTTTCGATGGCTGCTCCTCTCCTGTTTCATCATTGGATGAATAACATAGCATTGCATTTGTTTGAGGACGATGTTCCAGATAGCATGATGGAATTCTTTAAAGGAAGAGGACAGTTAACGGACGATATCATTCGAAGAGCCTCAAATGGTGAATCGCTTCTTATGATAGAGCAGCAAGGCGGACTTGATAAGCTGCTTATCGATTCTTATCAAACTACGATCGATGATTTAGCCAACACGTATGGTTACGACTTAACAGCTTGGGAATGGGGAGAATATCACAAGGTGTCTTTCCAGCATCCCCTGTCAAACATATCGTATTTGAAGCCATTTTTTAACCCACAAGACCCTTTACCAGTAGGTGGCAGTAGAGTTACTGTGATGGCTGCAAGTTATAATCAGTCAACAGGCATAGTGAATCACGGTGCATCCTGGAGATTTGTAGCAGATATAGGAGATTTAACGAGCGCTTCTCACATCGTCAGTCCTGGACAAGTCGGACATTTTCGAAGTGAATGGTACCACAATCAAAGAAAAGACTGGGCGACAGGCGAATATCACGACACTCATACGTCGGAGGTACAAGGGGAGAAATTAACCTTACTTCCATAAGATAGTGAAAACCTAACTCTCACCAACGAGTTAGGTTTTTGCTTATTGTCTCAGTACAGTTTGATGTTGAATACCCTTTCTGCGGGAAGACGTTACAGTAAGATAATATGAGTTTATTCCATACAGGGAAGCGGAACAATTTTCGGCCACTTTATTCAAGAGCTTGCCAAAAACAAAGGAATTAGTTTTCGATAGAGGGGGAACAGTAAACAATATAATCCACATTTGTTTGGGACGTTATAAAGGAGGAGACTGGCTTGCATGGCTTTCATGAAGTATTTATTCAGCTGTTAATATTGTTAGGAATATCTGTAACAGTCATTGGTGTTGCCAAAATTATTAAAGAGCCTTATTCGATTGCACTAGTTTTAGTAGGGGTACTTCTTGGCGTGACAGAGATACCTCTCATTGAAGAGTCTGAACAATTTATTACACAATCAGAAGTATTCCATGCTATCATTATTTCCTTATTCTTACCCGTATTACTAGGAGATGCCACTTTAAAGATGCCCTTCCACCACTTATATGGGCTAAAGAAGACCGTAATATCTCTGGCATTTCTGGGCACCTTTTTATCATTTATCATTATCGGCTTTAGTGGTCATTACTTTCTAGGACTCCCTATTGCAGTTGCGTTCACATTTGCAGCCCTGATGAGTGCTACAGATCCAATAAGCGTTATTTCTATTTTTAAGGAGCTAGGGGTGCCGCAGAAGTTCACCACTATTATGGAGGGTGAATCACTCTTCAACGATGGGATAGCAGTTGTATTGTTTAAAATCTCTACACTGTATTTACTGACCTACATAGATATGGGGCTGGCTGGTTTAGGTGAAGGAATTTTTATGTTTGTTAAGTTTGCAGTAGGCGGTGCCATTATCGGATTGGTAATTGGCTTTATATTTTCCCAGATTATTCGTATTTACGACGATTATCCACTTGAAATTGCCTTTTCTATGCTGCTTTTCTTTGGCAGTTACTTCATCGCAGAACATTTCCACGTTTCCGGAGTAATTGCAGTAGTGGTCGGAGGATTATTATTTGGCAGCTATGGCAAGAAAATTGGAATGTCTGAGGAAACAAGAATCAATATTAATACGTTTTGGGATACCATCACATTACTTGCCAATTCGTTTATTTTCTTAATGGTTGGACTGGAAATAAGACAAATTGACTTTACGGGGAAATGGGACATTATCATTTTTGCTATCCTCATTGTACTCCTTGGGCGAAGTATAGCGCTATACACCTCGACGAGTTACATTACCCATCTGAATCAAAAAGAGAAAATACTTTTAAATTGGGGAGGTTTACGAGGAAGTCTTTCTATCGCCCTTGCGTTAAGTATTCCAGACGACTTTGATGGAAGAGAGGATGTATTAATCTTGACCTTCTCTGTAGTTCTCTTCTCCTTAGTGGTTCAAGGGCTGACAATAAAGCCGCTTATTAAAAAATTGGGTATTGTGAAGAGATAAGAGAAGCTCCTAATCCTTGGGTTAGGAGCTTTTCCCTTAGAGGGTCATAGAGCTATTATCGAAATGCATAAGAGGCCACTTTCCAAACAAGGACCAAACAAGGAATAACTTTTACTGTAAAAAGCGTTGTATGTGATGAATCGCTTTAGACAAGTCGTCATGTACAACTACATCAAAAATATTGTCTTTCATCGTTTCTTCTCTATTAATAAGAATAGAAGGGAGACTTCTTTGATAAATAGCATAGTCAGGCAGGAAATTAAAGGGCATCACAAACAATGATGTTCCCATAACGAGTAATAAATCTCCTTGGTCGATAATTGCTTCTGCTTTATCGTGCTCGGTTATCGAATCTCCAAACAACACTATGTCAGGCTTAAGAATATCCCCGCACGGAGTTGATCCGTATAAGTCGTTGCAATAGGGGGTTTCCGAATTCATGATATAGGATAATCCATAGGATGTTCCGCATGTAGGACAGGTAGCGCTTTGTAGTGTCCCGTGATAATTAATGATAGTAGTATTTCCAGCACGTTCATGAAGTCCATCTACATTTTGAGTGATAATAGATATCTTTTTTCCTTTGGCTTCTAATTGTTGTAGAAATAGATGAACATTATTAGGGTGATAAGTGCCGACTAGCTTCATTTGAAAGATGGCTTTATATTTTCTCCAAAAATCTTCAGGTTCTTTCTGAAAATATTCAGAGGACATATAGTATTCCCTTGATCGGTCCTGCTCCCATATCCCTCCGGAAGAGCGGAAATCAGGTATGCCACTGGCGGTACTTACCCCTGCCCCTGTTAAGACAATAATGTGTTGTGCTTGATTTATTCTCGTTGCCATATTTTTATAAAGAGTCATAGAATCACCTCATCGCAGCCAAATGTAATAGCCAAATACATTACCGTTTCTTAAATCCTTTTGATTCTACATAAGGAGTAACATCCATCCTCATTGTATTTTGAAAGCGTCTTAGCATTTGATCAGTCCAGGAATCTATACGTTTATTGTTCGATCGATTCTCATAATATTGCTTAATGGTTGCATCAAATTGGTTAAGAGAGCTGTCTTGATTACGGTTATATTCGTTTTCAAAATAGACGCCTTCTAAAGGCAACCTTGGCTTTTGTTCAGGTTCTTTTGCAGGTACGCCAATAACCATTCCAAACAAAGGGATAACATGAGGTGGTAAATTCAAAATCGTATCTACCTGCTGGATATCATTGCGAAGGCTTCCGATATAGCACATGCCAAGTCCCATGGATTCCGAAGCGATAGCTGCGTTTTGAGCTGCAAGTGCTGCATCAATGGTAGAGACTAGCAAATGCTCTGTATTCTCTAGGTTAGCCTTCATATTTTCTAGTTGCTCCTCGGTAGCTTTTATTTGGTGTCTATATAGGTCAGCACAAAAAATGAACAAATGTCCATTATCTTTAACGTAGGGCTGTCCAGAAACTTGAGCGAGTGCTTCCTTCTTCTGAGGATTCGTAACTCCAATAATAGAGTATGCCTGCATATAGCTCGACGTTGATGCCATTTGGGCAGCTTCAACTATTGTATTGATTTGCTCTTGTGTTATTTTGTCATTTGTAAATGAGCGTATTGAACGGTGCTGTAGTATCGTTTGTAGCGTTTCATTCATGTCTCTACATCCTTTCGTTATGGAAAAATAACATATGAATTGTCTTGATTTACTATAACATGCATGCGTTTTGAAAAAGGAAGAATACGCTTATCTTTATTCAACCCTCCGCACTAGAAAAAGAATGAAAAAATAGAATTTTTCGTAAATAAATCATATTCTTTGTAACATCTATCTTTATATATGTTATTATTATATAAATACATCCTCTTTTAGTGTAATAGACAAAGTTTTAAATTCCTCTCTCTCTATTGTTTACTAGAAGAAAACAATACTTGCCTATATTGCTCCAAGTTTATCTGCAACGAACAAATATTGCTTTACGAATATAACTTATTAAGGAAACTGAACGTAGTAATGGGAGATGTTAATGTTCTAGTCAGTTCATTGAACCGCTTCAGTAGCTTAGCAGATAATAAAGGTGAGGATATAAAATGGGAGAGATTATTGATTTTGAAATTAGACGAGCGAGAAGGGAACTTAAACGGTACACAGATCAGAAAGGAATTGCATATGAAATTTATTTATCTGTCGTTCGATATGTAAATGCTCATTTAGAAAGACCTTTTGATAAACCGGTTGAGCAATTGAATACAGAAACGCCAATAGAATTTATTTATGGTGGTAATGAAGAGAGGCTTATGGAAACTTTTGTTGAACTCTCGCAGTACTGGAATTTAGAGGATGCCGTGTATGATCGGATTCATGCGCATCATGACAATATATTCTCCGTGTTTGAAACCATTGGGGACTTGTGTATCTATATTGAAAAAAGAGTAAATAACATTAGGGGAAATAATAGATAACCATAGAAACCAAGGGTTACGAGTTAATTTGAAGGAAGGCTTTAATTACGAAAGCCTTCTTTTTTTATGCGGTAAATCTACTATTTATTGCAATTATTCTTACCCAAGGTAAACCCTTCAAATAATCTTCCTCCAAATGGCCGGATTGTATCATCTGTAATATGGACAATCCCCTCTATATTTCCTGTACGATAAAATTCGTCTAAGGCACTTGTGTATTGTTTCGCATAGGCTTCATCGTAATCACGCAAAGTTCGAATCACCCATTTCCCCTTGCCGGTCCACTGTCCATTCACACGAAGATAGAACTCTTGTAATAGTTGAGCGAGGGCATTAACGGTAAACAATTGTTCAGCTCGTTGCTTTGCTCCTTTAAGATCTTCCAGTAAGTCTGTAATAATATATCGCTTCCAATTAATGATTTCTTCATCCCAGCTCTCTGGACCCGCCGCTAACCTAGCAATAGCTTCCTTCTGGATGGGGGCAATTATGTCTGCTCCCATTAGTGGCATTCCTTCTGAAATCATCCTAGGTAAGGAGGGGGTACCATGTTGGCAATCCATATCAATAAAGTCACGGTAAGAGAAGCTATTGTAGACAAACATTTCTACTGGCCAATCATGAGAGTAGAAAGATTCTCGATAAGCTCCCTCTACAGAAAAATCAAAGATAATGATATCCAAGTCAGAGGTCTTTGTTTCATCCCCTCTAATAACACTGCCAGCAAGTAATGCAGCATGACAAGTTGGATACTTTTCTAGCACAATCTTTTTGGCATCCGTCATAGCCCTTTCCGTCATTATACTACCCCTCTCGTTATATGTTTACTTTATTCTACAAAAAAATGGAGATTGAGGAAATGTAATTTGTGAAAACAAAGATAGGTAAGATTTTTAATTCTAAAAAGGTATGGCACCCGGGATAACGAATATATGTAAAGGAAGGAAAAGGAGGGCCACAGATGGGCAAGGGTACTATTCATGTTAAACAGTTATCAAAGACATTTAAAAAAGGGAACGTTCAAGCGGTTAAAGATGTCACGTTTTCCGTGAGGGAGGGAGAGTTTTTCGCGTTTTTGGGTCCGAATGGTGCAGGGAAATCTACAACGGTACAAATATTAACAACCTTGATAAACGCTACTGCCGGCACAGTAGAGGTTGCAGAGCATGATGTAATTTCTAAGCCTCACGAGGTACGAAAGCATATAGGAGTTGCTCTCCAGGAAACAGGGATTGATCCAAGCCTAACAGGCAGAGAGATGCTGCTTTTACAGTGTGGTATATTTGGTTTTAATAAGAGTGAAGCACAAGAAAGGACGCAGGAACTGCTGGAGATAGTTCAGCTAACAGAAGCAGCTGACCGCATTTGCGGTAATTACTCTGGAGGGATGAGGAGAAGACTGGATTTAGCGTTAACGCTTGTAAATAGGCCAAAGATTCTGTTTTTGGACGAACCGACAACGGGCCTTGACCCATCCAATAGAAAAAGTATATGGGAATACCTCGAGCGTTTAAATAAAGAAGAGGGAACCACAATATTTCTAACGACACAATACTTAGAAGAAGCAGATGTACTAGCAGATCGAATCGCAATCATTGATGATGGTTTAATAGTTGCTGAGGGAACTCCATCAGAATTAAAATCTCAGATTGGCAATGATCTTATCACTATGGTGTTTGCTAGTACAGAGGAAGTGACACATGCAAAAGCAACGCTAGAGCAGGAACTTGACGAAGCTGATATAGCAGAACGTGAGGAACAACTAATTATGTATGTCCAAGATGGCACGAAACGTTTAATGGATGTTATCAGGGTGCTCGATGCACACGATATACTTGTCCAAAGCATAAATGTAGACTCTCCAACACTAGACGATATCTTCTTGAAGATTACCTCAGAGAATGCAACTCAGAAAGGAGAGGTTAATTATGGGTAATGGGCTTTGGAAGGATGTTTGGCTTCTGACAAAAAGAAGTATTGTGACGACGCTGCGCAGCCCTTTTTCCTTTATACCTAACCTCTTGATATCTATGTTTTTTCTAGTTGTATATGACAGTGGCCTAAGCGGCATTGCCGAATTACCTGCTTTTGAAGGAGCGAATTATCTCGCCTTTATATTGCCAGTATCTGTTGTTTCAGCAGCAATTGGTGGTGCAGGTGGTGCTGGTCAAGGAATTGTAAAAGACATTGAGAACGGCTTTTTCTCTCGGTTGCTGTTAACACCAGCCTCTAGACTATCTATCGTGCTAGGTCCGATTATCGCAGGTATGACCCAATTATTTGTTCAGACCCTGTTAATTATTAGTATCGGATTTGTAATGGGACTCAAAGTGGAAACGGGATTTTTCGGGGTTCTAGTAGTTCTTTTGCTTGCAATTGGCTGGGGATTGGCGTTTGCTGGATATTCAGCGGGAGTAGCTTTACGAACGAAGAATGCACAGGCAGCGCAAGCTGGTACACTTATATTCTTTCCGCTCATTTTTTTGAGTACAACGTTTGTTCCATATGAATTAATAGAAGCATCCTGGTTAAAAGTTGCAGCAACTATTAACCCCACCACATATATTTTTGAAAGCATGAGGACCGTTTTAATTGAAGGCTGGATTTTTTGGGATATAGCTCAAGGATTTATAGCAATTGGTATCGTGTGTTTTATTACCATAACATTTGCAGCAGTATCTGCTAAAAAAGCTGTAAGTAGAGGATAACGAGAGAAGACAGCTGTCATGAAAATGGTATCTGCCTAATAATTACTTTCTGAAAAGTCTGCAACATGTGCCTTTGGGCGTCATACCTTGTAAGAAAGAACAGAAGTGAGGCGATTGCGTTGAAGTGGCATGATATGTTTGATGTGTTCGTGCTATGTCTGTTGTTCGGTTCGGTAATTTTACACGCAAACCGAGTCATTACGGATTGGATGATTACACTGATCGCAGCTCCAAGTATGCTCTATATTATGGTGGTAAGTGATATGATCCGGAAGAAATCAAGAAGGTATTACTTAAGAAGAAAGCAAAAACCCCCTGCTTCCTAAAAAAGACAGAATGTAAAAAGGAAATGGTTACCATATATTATTTAGTAGTACGAGAAAGGGAACTGTATAACAAAACAGGCTGCCAGATGTAATATTGGTAGCCTGTTTTCACGTTAACAACTCATAAATACGAACATACATTCGTATTTTAGGGAAATATATGGTACAATCATATGTGATAGCTTTCCTTAGGAAGTAAATTTTGGATGGAGATTCCTTTTTACAGGAAGGACAACCATTCTATTCATCCCTTGATAGAAAGGGGGTGAGGATTATTAGTATCTATGAAACACTAACGCTTATGATTACCTTTGGTAGTCTCATAGTGTTGATTATCACGTCCAATCAAAAAAAATAAACCCCCTATGGCCGTAGGAGGCTTATTATTATCCCACTATTACATGGAAAGCTATCTAGGCTGTAGCAGTTGCTGCAGCCTTATCCATCATACTCAATGCCATCATACCATAATTTAGGGCATAAGTCACATTTTTTCATCGTGTAGGATAAAATAATCTTACTCTCTTGTCAGGGCTAATGCTTCCACTATTAGTATATAAGCAAAGAAGCTTCAAATCCTTTACTTGACGAAGCAGTATCTATCCATTAATATACCCGTATGGGTAATTGGGGCGGGGAGGGATGCAATTACTATGCAAACAGCAATAACAATTGGTATGATATTAATAGCCCTATTTTGGATAAGCAGAACCATACTCCCTCCAAAGGGAGTGACCACGGTCTCAATAGAAGCTGCAAAACATGATTTAGAGAATAATGCTCTATCTAAACATTGGGTCGATGTAAGAACGCCTTCAGAATTTAAGCGAAATCATATCAAAGGCTTTACAAACATTCCATTGCAAAGCCTTCAACAGCAGGCAAATCAATTGGATCCATCCAAAGAATTGATTCTTATTTGTCAAAGTGGCTCAAGGAGTATGGCAGCTGCAAAGATTCTAAAAAAATTAGGTTATCCCCATATTACAAATGTAAAAGGCGGATTGAACGCCTGGAAATAATTTAGGAGGAATGTCATAATGCGTACATTAACAGCCGAACAGGTTCGTCAGCAGTTGGAAGAAGAACAGAAGCAATTAAACATTGTCGATGTAAGAGAGGATGAGGAAGTAGCTGAAGGGAAGATCCCAGATGCAATCCACATTCCACTTGGATCAATCGAAGACCGTAAAGAGGAATTGGATAAAGCGAAAGAATATATTATGGTATGCCGATCTGGAGGTCGCAGTGGACGTGCCTCTGAATTTCTAGAATCAGAAGGATACAACGTCATCAACATGGAAGGCGGTATGCTTGCTTGGGAAGGCAAGACAGATAAATAATTAACTAATCCTCTTTAGTAAGGGTAGCAGAATCTCTCTGCTACCTTTTTTTAATGAACGGATTTTTAACGATTTATCCAGACAGCTATTAGATACGTATATATTTTTGGGCTTCACTGGAGCATTTGTATAAAACCTCTCATTAAAACAAAAAATGGTTATACAGCTATATATTTGTGAGGTGTTGTAATGAAGAAAATGAGTGTTCATCAACTAGCAGTAGACGTCATGAACCAAACTCCAATTACTATTATTGACGTACGGTCCACAGAACAATATGACAATTGGAAAATAGATAAGGACCCTATATCTGTAGTGCATATCCCAATAACTTCCTTAACAAGTGACAAGGCTCACGTACAAGATGAGCTTTTGGAGAAGAAGGTTTTGGTTGTTGGAATGAATGAAGCCGACTCTAAGCAAGCAGCGGGAGAAGTGGAAGACCATCTTAGTATAGAGTGCTTCTTTTTAGCCGGTGGCATAAACGAATGGCATGATTATGTTGAACCTATCAAGGTTGGAACATTATCAGATGGAGGGGAAATATATCAATTTGTGCGACTAGGGAAGGGGTGCCTTTCCTACATGGTGATTAGTCAAGCAATGGCGTTAGTAGTAGATCCGATAGCAAATATTCAACCTTATTTAGATTTTGCTGAGGATAATGGGTTTACGATTGCCCACGTAGTAGATACCCATCTTCATGGAGATCATATTTCAGGTGCTAGCATGATAGCAGACGAAATGGAGGTTACATACTATATTTCTTCGATAGATGCTCAAGGTGCAGAAATACCTTATGAGTCGCTTACACCTCACAGCTTTATTGAAGTAGGAAACACCAATATACCTGTTGAGGTAATAGCGACACCAGGTCACACACAAGGGTCCATATCATTGTTAATTGATGAGCATTATTTGTTAATGGGAGACACAATGTTTGCAGATGGAGTCGGGCGTCCTACTATTGAGAAAGATGGGGAATCTGTCATACATCAGCTGTATGAAACACTTTATAGTAGATTACGTCATCTTCCTGAAGATTGTATGACATTTCCAGCTCATTTCAGTCATCTCTCAGACTTGAATACGGAAGGATTTTTTGGGGGCGCACTGAAGGAACTAATAAGCAGTAATTCTCTACTCCAGAAAAACGCAAAGAATGAATTTATTCAAAGTATAAATACAAACATAGAAGAAGAGCCAACAAGCCATCAAGCAATTCGGAATGCAAATCTAGGACTGTCTCACCCAGACGAGAAGGAACGGATGTCCCTAGAACTTGGACCAAATCGCTGCTCTATTACTGAATCGTAACCATTTTATACTGAGTTATCTTGTGTCTTGTAACTGGTTGACAACTAAATAGCGCCGTTATGTGGAAGGTTTGCCCTTATACTTCAACCTCCTAATGATAAAGATTTTTATTCCGATACACCGCTTTTATCATGTATACTATGAAACGGATATGAAATCGCTTTATAAAAGGAGAGCCCTATGCTTTATTTGTTAGTTACTATGCTAGAGCGTGTAGGAATAATAGTTACGGTTGCTTTCGTTACGACTAGACTGCCGTTTTTTAGAAATATGATGGAGCATCAAAGGCTACAAGGGTCCATTCTTTGGAAGATGATACTATTTTTCGGTGTATTTGGTATTATAGGAACTTACACCGGTTTGTCTGTGAATGCATTTTCCTTTGAAGTATCTAAGTGGACTGTTTCCTTAAACCATGAGGAAGCGTTAGCCAATTCCCGAGTCATTGGTGTTGTAATCGGCGGACTTTTGGGAGGCTGGAAGGTTGGTCTTGGGGCTGGCTTGTTGGCTGGTGTCCATCGTTTCACCCTTGGGGGATTTACAGCATTGGCGTGTGGCATAGCCTCCATTGTGGCTGGTTTAATTGCTGGGCTTATTAGGGGAAGAACAGGAAAAAATGCCTTCCAGTCTTTATGGATTCCTTTCTTTGTAGGCATGCTTGCAGAAACGGTTCAAATGGCGATTATTCTAGGAATATCCAAGCCTTTTGAAGCAGCTTTTAGTTTAGTTGAAAAAATTGGACTGCCAATGGTAATTGCTAATGGGATTGGCTCTGCACTATTTATCATAATTGTGAAAAGTGTGTTTGACGAGCGGGAAAATGTTGGGGCTGAAAAAACACAAAAAGCATTGCTATTGGCTAAATTAACTACCTCTCATCTGCGATTCGGATTGAATCAGAAAACGGCACAGCAAACTTGCGACGTGTTATGGAACGAAGTAGGTGCCTCTGCTGTTGCCATTACAAATAAACAAGAAATACTAGGCTATGTAGGAGAAGGGATAGACCATCACTACCAAGGTCAGCAAATTCAAACGAATGAGACAAGAGGGGTTATCGAAAAGGGAAAAACCTACATTGCTAGAAATGAAGCAGTGCATTGTCAAAATCCAAAATGTTCTCTTCAAACAGCAGTTATAGCTCCGTTAAATTTACAAGGAGAAACAGTTGGTACGTTAAAATGTTATTTTGAAAGAGAAGATGATTTATCAAGGGTAACAGAGGAATATATTACTGGATTAGCAGCATTGCTGAGCCAACAACTAGAGCTTAGTGACGCAGAGCGCGTTAATCAGTTAGCGAAAGAAGCTGAGATAAAATCTCTTCAAGCACAAATCAGCCCCCATTTCCTATTTAATGCTTTGAATACCATCGTTTCCATGATTCGATCGGACCCAAATGAAGCAAGGAAGCTGCTCATTTCCTTATCTAGATATTTACGACAAAATATTCAAGGTAGTAAAGAGACTGTTATTTCCTTATCTCAGGAGCTAGAGCACGTGAATGCCTATTTATCTATTGAAGAAGCTCGTTTTAAGGACACGCTTACGGTTCACCATGAAATTGAGGAAGGAGTACTATATACACGTGTACCGCCTATGACCTTACAGCCGCTTGTGGAGAATGCGATTAAACATGGCTTGAAAGATAAACAGGGTAAAAGAGACCTTGCTATTGTAATAAAAAAAGAAAACAACGGTGTTCGGATAGAAGTTACAGATAATGGGGTTGGAATAAGAGAGTCTCGACGCTCGAATTTAGCGACTACCCCTGTGTCTTCAGAAGAAGGAGCAGGGATTGGATTAGCAAATATAAATCAAAGACTTTGGATGATATTTGGCAAAGCTTCTCATCTATCAATAACATCCGTAGAAGGGGAGGGAACATCCATTTCTTTTTGGATACCGTTTAAGCGAGAGGAGGAGATCTATGAATGACATTCGTGTGATGGTAGTTGATGATGAAGTATATAGCCGGGATGAGTTAGTTCATTTATTGTCTTTATTCCATGACATCTCTATAGTTGAGGAAGCGGGATCTGCAGAGAAAGCACTAGAAAAAATTATGAAATCGTCTATTGACGTAGTTTTTATGGATATTGAAATGGGTCCTATGTCAGGAATAGACTTAGTTGAGGCTGTCCAACAATTGAAACACCCTCCCGAGATAGTATTTGCCACAGCACATCCTGATTACGCTGCTAAAGCGTTCCGGCTGCAGGCACTGGATTATTTACTTAAGCCCTTTGCTGAGGAAGAGGTTATGGAAACGGTCCAAAGAATTCGATCTGTATTAGCTGGGGATGAACAAGAAACACAAGGGAAGAAGAAGGGGAAACTGGCTATTGAATCAGAAGATAGAATATATTATGTTCATCCAGACGATATTATTTTTATTCGTGCAGAAGAAGGGGCAACAGTCATCCATACTCGTTCTAAACAAATTCCATCCAAAACAACTCTGAAGGAATTTCAGGGAATCTTAAAGTCATGGTCTTTTTTCCGGACACATAAAAGTTTTTTAATCAACCTGGAGGATGTAGTAGAGTTAATTCCATGGTTTAACGGTGCTTATCAGCTTAAATTAAAGGATGTTCAAGAGGATATACCTGTTAGCAGGACATATGCTAAGGATTTAAAAGCAAAGCTCTCCATGTAAAGAGTGCTAGTTATCGCTTATATGGTGCATCTTACTTTGGAATTCCTACATCTTATTGAAAAAGAGCCTCAAGAGAAGGCTCTTTTTTTATAATGAGGATAATCATTCAATGAAAGCGCATACAAGTTGAGGAGGGTATTTACTTGTTTACTTTTATTCTATCCATTGCCATTTTAATCATTGGTTATTTTACGTACGGAAAGTTTGTAGAGAAAACGTTCGGTATAAAGGAAGAACGTAAAACACCGGCTTATACGATGGGAGATGATGTCGATTATCTTCCGATGGGGACGAAGCGAAACTCACTTATTCAATTGTTAAACATTGCCGGAGTGGGCCCCATTTTCGGCCCGATTTTGGGAGCTTTGTACGGACCGGTAGCATTCCTCTGGATTGTCCTTGGTTCTATTTTCGCTGGGGCTGTTCATGATTATTTAACGGGAATGATTTCGCTTCGCAACAAGGGAGCTCATATTCCGGAGCTTGCAGGAAAATTTTTAGGGAAACCGATGCGCCATATTGTGAATGCGTTTACAGTGTTATTGCTCTTATTGACTGGAACTGTTTTTGTGTCTGCACCGGCGTCCCTCATAAATGGGCTTACCTCCAATTGGATGAGTCTAAGTGCTATTGTGCTGTGCATCTTCGTGTACTATATAATAGCCACAGTTTTGCCTATTAACAAAATAATCGGTAGAATCTATCCAATATTCGGGGCAATGCTCTTGTTAAGTGCTATTGGAATTGGAGTAGGGCTTATTGTAAGAGGTGCTCCAATACCAGAAATGCAGCTTACGAATATGCATCCTGATAATTTGCCAATTTTTCCACTTCTATTCTTAACCATTTCGTGTGGAGCTTTATCAGGGTTTCACGCTACTCAATCTCCAATTATTTCGAGGACGACGCAAAAAGAAGGTCAAGGAAGAAAAATATTTTATGGAATGATGATAGCAGAAGGAATTATTGCAATGATTTGGGCTGCTGCAGGAATGAGTATGTTCTCAGGAAATGAATTAAACCAAATTATCGCAGAAGGAGGACCAGCTGCAGTAGTTAGTGAGGTTTCAACGATGATGCTTGGTGCAGTGGGTGGCACAATAGCAATTATAGGAGTTATTATCCTGCCAATCACTTCTGGTGATACTTCCTTCCGAGGCTTGCGTATGATTATTGCAGACTATTTCAATATTGGTCAAAAGAAAACGCTCAACAGACTTTGGATTGCGTTCCCAATTTTCGCCTTATCGTTTATGCTCACTAAAATTGATTTCTCTATTCTATGGAGATATTTCTCATGGGCAAATCAATCAACAGCCATGATTGCTTTATGGATTGGTGCTATGTATTTAATCCTTTCTAAGAAAAATTACTTTATAGCTATGGTACCAGCTGCCTTTATGACTATGGCTACTACCACTTATATTTTCTACAATGAGATAGGATTTGGCTTGCCAATACAGTGGGCATATGGCATAGCTGGCATTATTACTATAGGAGTAATTGTGTTATTTTATCGTACCGCCCACAAGCGACTGCAACAGCCGATCTCCTTGGACGATGGATACGATCAAGTGGCATAACGGAATCGCAGGCATATCATTAATATAAATAAGAATCTACCACCTCCGTAGTCAGTTAGTAACGGATTATGGAGGTGGTTTTTGTCGTGTATTGTTGTTAACAATGAAATATTATCTTCTCTATGATGTTGACTATGTAGGAGTAGGACGATACACTATATATGAATATATGTTCATATATAAGTATTAAATGAGAGCTACTCGGGGTAACATATGGAGAAGAGGAGGACGTTTTATGGGACATCACCATCATGACCATACTACAGGAAATATAAAGGTAGCCTTTTTATTAAATCTGGGATTTACTATTCTAGAGATTATAGGGGGCATATTAACGAATAGTATGGCTATTTTATCCGACGCGCTTCATGATTTAGGGGATTCCTTGTCACTAGGCTTGTCCTGGTTCTTACAGAAGTATTCCAAAAAAGAAAATACCAGCGAGTATACTTTTGGATATAAGAGGTTCTCTTTATTAGCTGCATTAATCAATAGTGTCGTTTTAATAGTTGGATCTACATTTATTCTATTTGAAGCCATACCGAGGTTATTAAATCCTGACATGCCAAATGCGACAGGGATGATTGTACTAGCTGTTCTCGGTGTCCTTGTGAACGGAGCAGCGGTGTTTAAACTAAAAGGCGGCGAATCGATGAATGCAAAAGTAATAACTTGGCATCTAGTGGAAGATGTTCTTGGCTGGGTTGCTGTATTAGTAGTAAGCATCCTGCTTCTATTTTTCAATCTGCCTATTTTAGATCCATTGCTTTCTATTGGTATTACCGTTTATATTCTTTATAATGTTATCCTTAATTTTAGAAAGACAATGTCATTATTTCTAGAAGCAGCTCCAGAGGGAATCGATGTGGACAAGGTCAAACAGCAAATTGAAAATATTAACCTGGTGAAATCTATTCATCATACTCATTTGTGGTCACTTGATGGAGAACACCATGCCTTTTCAACTCATGTGGTTGTACCGGAGAATGCAAGTAAAGATGATATTTGTGACACTAAAGAGCAAATTAAACAAATTATTCAAGAAATACAACTAGATCACATCACTATCGAGATCGAGTACGAGGATGAAGCGTGCTCCGTTTTAGAACTATCTCATCATTAGACGAGGAGGGTTAGTTTGTTAGGAACGTTGTTTTATTCAATGGTAGCAATGGCAATTATTATTTTTGCGGCATTTACCTTATTTATGTATGCAGCATATAAAAAGGGGAGGAAGCAAGATGATTAATAGGGAGGTGGAAGCATGACGAAGGATGATCAGGAAGGACGCTTTTTAGATGAGGAAACGTTATTTATTGTGACCCAGACTTTTAAAGCATTATCTGATCCGACAAGGGTGCGCATTCTCCATCTGCTCTTTCAGCAAGAACTATCTGTAAATTCGATTGCAGAACAATTAGGATTAAGACAATCAACCGTTTCCCATCAGTTACGGTTTTTAAAAAATGTAAGGCTTGTACATTTCAGAAGAGAAGGGACATCTATTTTCTATTCCATTGAAGACGAGCATGTGCAAGGGGTTCTAAAACAGACAATTGAACACGCTACCCATGCTTAGGTAATATTTACCGATAATGCAAGGCTAAATATTTTATTGCATAGTACGATAAATATAGTGTATGTAAAATTTATTAATAGATGGGAAGCGTAAATAGCAATATGGAAAGAAAAATAGTGAATGTGATGGAAGATTTAGCATCAAGTCTAATAACTGTAATGCTGACAAGTCCTGAGTATCAATTGTTTTGTAAATGTGAGCAATGCAGAATGGATATATTAGCATACAGTTTAAACAATTTGCCAAGTCACTATGTTTCCACTAAGGAAGGGAAAGAAAGGGCTTTTGAGCAACTAAATACAAATCAGCATCGACGTTGGATTAATAAGCGCATTATTCATGCAATTCATGTTGTAGGCAAGTATCCGAAGCATTATAAAGCAGTACAATAAATAAATGTATATCAGCCCCTGGTCTCCTTTACTATCAGACCAGGGGTATTCTCTGTCCGATAATTATTGTACAGGTTCAATGGAATTGGATTGCACATCAGTATTTACTACTATATCTTGCTGATGTTTCTCGAATTTACTCGATAAGCGAGGCAGTAAAATCATATAAAATACACCTACTAATAACAGGATGGCTCCGCATACATAAAATAGACTTTGAATAGAGATGATAGATGGAAAACCAACAGTAATAATCGCAAGTGTTGCTGTATGGGATACCATCATAATTGGGGTAATCCAGCTTTCCACCCTTCCCATCATTCGCTTATCTACAATTGATGGGAGCCAACCTCCAATCGCTATATTAGCTAGTGGGATGGAGAACGCAATAAGCCCAGAGAGACTTAAAAAGAAGACTACGTTTGATGACGCCCCACTAACGATAATAAAACTTCCAGCCATAATGAGACTGAAGGACAAGCATGTGTATAGCTTCCATATCTTTGTTAACAAGGCACCTGCTATACTTCCGGCAATCATTCCTACTCCGAACACAATCCCTAAGACTACAGTCCATTGCTCATAGGCTTCTGGTGTTAAATGGTATTTCAGCATATATAAAGGCATGACAGTTAATCCTCCATTAACAATACCTATTACAAAGAAGCCTGAAACAATAGTAAGTAATAATTTATGCTGGATAATATATTGTAACCCTCTCAAAAAGTCTTGAAGAATAGAGGTGTAGCGTAAGTCTTTAATGGTCCTTGCTCCATTAGGCATTCTTACTTCTTCCGTAATCACACTGGATCGAATAAGCAGCGCTGATACAATAAAGGTTATTAAATCAAAAACGATAGCTCCCTGTATGCCAAGCAGCCAGTATGCTCCAAGCCCTAAGCCGGTAGCAAATAAATTAAAGACACCAGCTACCATTTGGTTCAATCCTGCTGCAGTAGGATACTCCTTTTTTGTTAAAATCCCCTGAACGAGACTCATTTCAGCTGGAGTGAAAAATTTAGCTACAGCACTTCTAATAAACAAAACTAAGAAAATGACTGGCATCACATCTATCCAGAGTGCTCCTAATAAACATAACGATAAGATTCCACAAATCACATCACTGTAATAGGCTATTTTTTGTCGGTCTAAAGTGTCAGCGAAGACACCTGTTACAACAAAAACGAGTAGGGTTGGTGCGGAATACATCATTTCAGCAAATGTTGCATAAGCGGGCTGCTCACTGAATCGGTCTAGCAAATAAAATGTGAATGCAGTCATTCCAACTATAGTTCCAAGTCTTGACGTAACAGAAGCGAAAAATAGCTTAGCAAACGTAGTATTGTTAAAAATCCCCAATCTGCTCCATTCCTTTCAATTGAAAGTCGTTATGTTTAGTATAGTTGGGGGGGAGATGCTAACAAACCAGCCACGGATGTAAGTGTACTCCGTCTGAAGAACGAGAAAAAAAGCAGCACCCATAACTGGAATGCTGCTTACTCTTCTTGATCTGGGTCGTGTGAATGTTCTGGTTGTGCGTCTCTCTTCTGTGCTTGAAATGGGGAGAGCTCTTCAGAGGCTTCTACTCGTAGTTTCTTTGGAACAAGCAACTGCCGTCTTTTTTCATATGTTTTAGAACCAAGACGGAGAACCTTGGTTTCCATGTATATATGAAAAAAAGTTTCCAATGCGACGATAAAACCAGATGCTGCAATGGCTGGAAGGACGGTTTGCGTAGGAATGCCATTGATTGTCTGACCAAACACATACAATATACCAAATGCGATAATCGCATCTACAAGAGATGTGACTAATAAACCATACCTTCTTAGTACAAATACATCTCCAATAACGTACGTAATTCCAAGCAGTATAAGACTGATAAGAAAAATATTACCTAACGATGCATTTACAATTGGAGCGTAAATTGGGAATATGGCTGCGATCAGAATAACCCATTTAATAGCTAATGCTTTTACGTGTCTCACGGTTAACACCTCCGTCCATTATCATTTGCATGGAGGTGCTATTTATGCATTAACCTAGGAATCCTCTAACGGAAGACTCATTATCGTTTGACGAGCCTGAAAGCCTAATTTCTCGTACAATTGTTTAGCTGAATTGGAGGCAAATACATTAAGACGTACTTCGTTATACCCTTTGGACCTAAAATAGGTGATAGCTTCTTTCATTAATGCTGAACCTATTTGGTTTCCTCGATGTTTTGGTACAACTAAGAGGTCATAAATATACCCATACTCTTTATTATCAAAGTAATCCAAGTTCTTCCCTATAAAAATCCAACCGACAATCTCTTCTCCCTTTTTTGCTACAAGGTAGTGACCGCCTAAATCTCTAATGTTCTGGTTAAGCTCTTGAAGGTGCTCCAGCGACATATGTTTATGTTCCTGTGGTACAGATAGATGTAAATTATTGGCTATAAAACTTTCATCAGCAGGATTAGCCATTTGGATGTTCAAATCCATAATAGTCACTTCCCATCATTATAGTTTCTTTAATTGTAAAGTTAACCATCCATTCAATCAACGAATATGTTGTTTGAGTTTTTATCCCGTAGCATAGGTATGGTTGTTATGTATGAATCGAATGAGATTTCACAATGTGGTATGCTCGAAGTCTCATAAGTACATACTCTTATGTGTGAAAAATACTTTTATAGGGTAACAAATGAGAGAGCATGAAGGAGGAATAGTATGAATATAAAAGCATTTGTATTTGATGCTTATGGAACTTTATTTGATGTACATTCAGTTCGTGAGCGATTAGATAACCTATTTCCGGACAACAGTGAAGCAATTAGTCAATCATGGAGGTCCAAGCAGGTACATTATTTTTTTATCCGCCAGTTAATTGATGGATATGAACCGTTTAATTTAATTACTAAATGGGCACTGCAAGACGCTTTAATAGAAAATGGGATAGAATATAACAAAGATATTGTGGAAGATCTAATGGAAGCCTATAAGCAATTAAAACCATATGAAGAAGTAAGGGACGTATTACAACAGCTTGAGAACCATCAACGTGTTATTTTTTCAAACGGTACACAAGCCATGCTGGAGCCTTTATTAGAATACAACGGGCTTGATCAAACACTTGGTTTATTAAGTGCTGATCAAATTCATATATACAAGCCAAGTCCTGATGCGTATCAATTTGCCTTAAATCAATTAGGGGTGAGCAAAGAAGAAGTGTTATTTATGTCCAGCAACCCTTGGGATATAGCTGGCGCGAAGCATTTCGGATTCAATACTGCTTGGATTAGCCGAGATGGAAAGGAATTCCCGCAGATGGGATTAGAGCCCGACCGCATTTATCAGACATTAGCAGGGATAGTGGAATGGTCGTAACGAACATACAACCCTCTCTTCTATAATATAAGTACATTGCGTTGACAAAAAACACCGCTTTCACTATACTGTTAGTAGACATTTTCATTACGTAAGATTGTTACTGATTCTTCAGGCAAGACTTAAACTATTTCATGGGTTTGGGCCTCGTGTACCCCAAACGCATAATTAGGTTAAGTCTTGCTTTTTTTTGTGTTCTAATATCTGTTTTCAATGACGTAATGAAAAAGGTTAACTTTAAGCAAAGGAGAGGGAGAGGACTATGGATTATAAAGATATAGCAAAGAAACTGGTCCCGCTTCTAGGAGGCAAAGAAAATGTAGTCAGCGCAACTCACTGTGCTACTCGTCTTCGTTTAGTAATGAGTGATGAATCCAAGATCGATCAAAGTGAGATA
The DNA here is from genome assembly GCF_042434395.1 of Pontibacillus salicampi. NCBI lineage: Bacteria > Bacillati > Bacillota > Bacilli > Caryophanales > Bacillaceae > Pontibacillus > Pontibacillus salicampi. The sequence goes on from NZ_JBHLTP010000002.1 coordinate 51,460, forward strand.
GAAGAATTGGATGGGGTGAAAGGTGCGTTCTCTAGCTCTGGACAGTATCAAATCATTTTTGGAACAGGTACCGTAAATAAAGTGTATCAGCCATTTGCAGAAGAGTTAGAAATTGCAAATGGAGAAAATAGTTCTGAGAGTAATGCTGCACCAGATCATAAAGAAGCAGCGAAGCAAAATATGAACCCCTTGGCACGATTCGCCAAAACGTTATCTAATATTTTTGTTCCCATTATTCCAGCTATCGTAGCAAGTGGTGTATTAATGGGAGTGCTTGGATTATTAAATACCTATGATGTATTTACTCCAGAAAGTTCTATATATGTGTTGTTGAACATGTTCTCTAGTGCAGCATTTATTATACTGCCTATACTTATTGGTTTTAGTGCAGCAAGGGAATTTGGAGGAAATCAGTATTTAGGTGCTGTTATTGGTGGAATTATGACCCATCCAACTCTTATGAACCCATGGGGACTTCAGGATGCAAGTGCAAACCCAGAAACCATGCAGTTCGTTGGTATGAACATAGAGCTGCTTGGATATCAGGGAACCGTAATACCAGTCCTATTGACGGTTTATGTGATGAGTAAACTAGAACGTGGGGTCCGAAAGATTACACCTAGTGCCGTCGATTTACTTGTCACTCCATTCGTGACAGTTATTATTACCGGTTTTGTAGCACTTATGGCTGTTGGACCAATTGGTCGTTTATTAGGGGATGGTATCACTACTGCATTAGACGCTGTGTACGGATTTGGAAGTGGATTTGCAGGATTAATCTTTGGTGGTACGTATTCCTTGATTGTATTAACAGGCGTACATCACAGCTTCCACGCTATTGAAGCTGAGCTATTAAACTCCGGTGCGAACTACCTTCTCCCAATATGGTCAATGGCTAACGTAGCACAAGGGGGAGCGGGACTTGCAGTATTCTTTAAGACAAAGAATAAAAAGACGAAAGAACTCGCTATCCCATCTGCGACTTCTGCGTTTTTAGGAATTACCGAGCCGGTTATTTTCGGTGTTAACTTAAAGTATCGTCGCCCATTTATTGGCGCTTTAATCGGAGGAGCAATGGGTGGATTTTATGTCACCATGTTCGGTGTTGAAGCAAATGGCATTGGCTTAACCGGAGTACCTATGGCTGCTATTGCAACTGATATAATGAACTATTTCATTGGTTTCATCATTGCTGTTGGCGGTGCCTTCCTTGCAACACTTCTACTGGGTTGGAAAGAAGACAAATAATAATTATCTATAAAAGAGGCTGGGACATACGTGTATTAGCCGACAAAAAATCCGAACTATCTATTGAAAATCCTCTATGGGATTCGATGTAGTTCGGATTTTTATCTTTGTATATTTTTTATGATACTCATTTTTCGACTTTTAAACGGATAATGAAAGTTGTGGACCAACCTCTCAGGCTATAGAAAAAGTGTGGAGGGCGGCTCTGTTACAAATGGGTGGAATTCCGCGGAGGAAGCCCATGAAAAGCGAGTCGTTTCACCAACACCGCCTCGATCCACATAGAATAACCGACGGTCTAAGTCAGGCTATGCCTGACTTTTTCCTGTATGAAAGAAATAATCCTATCCCTGTAAAGATTAAAAAGGGATTGCCCTAAAGCCTTAGCCGATTAAGCTGTATTGTTGACGAGTTGTCTATGAAAATACGAAGAGTATAGTGTAGAATGGTACTATTCTATAGCGTATTAAGGGTGGTGAAATGTATGCTTGTCATACGAAATGCCGAAAAAAGCGATGTATTATCTATGTTACAAATAGAGAACTACGAAATTGCCAATGGAAATGCAACATTTGATTTGGATGCCAAAACACTGGAGGAAAAAGAGACTTGGTTTCAATCCTTACATACGCGTTATCCAATCATAGTGGCAGAGCTGGATGACTATGTAGTGGGATATGCTTATGTCAGTCCCTTTAATCCGAAACAAGCCTATCAGCAAACGGTGGAGCTTTCCGTGTATGTTGATGCTTCCTATCGAGGAAGAAAAATCGGAAAGAGCTTAATGGAGTATATTCTAGAAGAATGTGAAAATGAAAGGTTTCATACCGTTATTTCCAAGATCACAAAGGGTAATGAAGGAAGTGTGCGGTTACATAAGCAAGTTGGTTTTCAATTAACCGGAACGTTAAAGGAGGTTGGCTTTAAATTTAATACGTGGCAGGATGTAGAAATATATCAATATTTTTGTAAATAAGACCCAAAAAAATGAAGGAGGGATGACATGATTCGAACACTTGCCTTAACGAAAGCAGGTGAACTACAGCAAGATATTCCTGTTAGAGATCTTTTTCATTCAAACATAGCATGGTACTGGGTCGACTTTTATATTCCTTCTCCAGAAGAAACGAAAGAGTTGGAAACTGAATTCGAGTTTCACCCATTAGCTGTAGAGGACTGTATACATACTTTACAGCGACCAAAACTTGATTATTATGAAGACTATACTTTTATTGTTATTCACGCCCTCCACGCTAGGTCATTAACAAAGCAGGAATTAGATATTTTTCATGGGGAAGGCTATATCGTCACTTACCATAAGGAGGAGTCACCAGAGCTAGAACAAGTATGGAACCGACTACAGCGTGCACCTCATCCTAACAAATGGGAAGAAGACCATGTGCTTCATCAGCTACTTGATAAAGTAGTCGATAATTACTTTCCTATTGTATATGCCATTGAAGATCATATTAATGATATTGAAGACAATACTAGGCAGTTATCCATGGAAAAACTGTTAGAGCAGCTATTTGATACCCGTGCTGATTTATTGGCCCTTCGGCAGACAGTACATCCGATGCGCGATTTATTGTATCGCATGTTGAATTCCCAGCATATGGATGGGGTGATGGAGCGGAAAGAATATTTTTCCGATATACATGATCACCTAATGAAAGTATCCGAACTGATTGAGTCAAACAGGGAAATGACGACAGATATTCGCGATAGTTATATGTCGTTGAACTCGCATGAAACCAACCGGACTATGCAAATACTTACCGTTATCTCCACGATATTTATGCCGCTTACATTCATTGTTGGGGTGTATGGGATGAATTTTAAATATATGCCAGAGTTAGATGAACGGTACGCCTATTTTGTAGTGATGTCCGTCATGGTGGTCATTGCAATACTTATGTTTATGTGGTTTAAACGAAAAGGCTGGTTTGATTAACCCTCACCTTGCCTGTTGGTTTGAGACTGAATAATGATATAGGTTCGTCCAATCCTGTACGCTTATCAGAGAAAGGTATGGCCTGGAAAACGGAGCTATCTTTAACCACTTAACTCCTTTTCCGGAAACAACCCCATACTATCTCAAACCGTTGTCTTCCATATAAGGGCAATATACAGAGTAAACAACAACAGAGTTTTTCAGATAGACGTCTGAGAGGGAGCTACGTCGTAAGTATGAGAATGTTTCCTCCTCTTTACTGTTATAACAAATGAATGAAATAGCTATACTTATTTATAGTTAACATTCTATTTACAGTGCGGAGGAGGTATTTTATATGTACACCGATTATGAAATAGAATACTTATTGTCCGAGAGACGACCGAAGTAATCATGCAAGAAAAAACCTTACTTCCCTGTATTGAAGGGAGGTAAGGTTTATTTAGGTTGATGCCAATAATATATCTTCGGGACGTGAAGAAGAAGCCAATGTTCATGGATTATGGATAAAGCTACAAATGTGATAAGACCCCATTCCACTGATTTAATATCCATACCATCCCTCATTTCGTAACCAATACGCTTATCTATATGTTCTCCTACGTTTGTCTTATTCCAAATCTCACCTAACCTACGGACCTATGTACCCTGTACCCATTTTTTAAGCACGATATCACCGTTTAGGAATGTATCTAAGAGGTTATACGTTATATGTTGGGAAAAATCTGAAAGTTGGAAAGGGGTTTTGTTTTGTTAAAGAAATTAGATCATTGGGTGACCAGCGTGGAAAAGTGGATTATTAGCTGGTCTATCATCGGGATGACAGTTATGCTGCTAGCTAATGTCGTTGCCCGTTCCTTATTTAACAGCAGCCTAAGCTTTGCGGAAGAGGTTGGGCAGTTCTTTATCATACTCGTCACATTTGTGGGGGTTAGTTATTGCGCGAGATGGGGGAGGCATTTGAAGATGACAGCTTTAGTAGAATTGCTTCCCTTTCGTGTTCGTAAGATACTCGTCCTGTTTGTGACGCTCACTACTTCTCTACTTATGTTTTATCTTGCTTATTTAGGTGTGCAGTACGTTTGGCAATTATACACCTTTGAAAGGGTGACGCCTGCGTTGAGAATACCTATGTATGTAATTATTGTGTTTGTACCAATTGGGTTCCTATTCGGTGGGATTCAATATATACATGAATTTGTATTAAATGTTCGTTCTAATGACATTATTGATGGTACAAAACAATCGAAGGTAGACAAGGAGGAAACTGCATTATGATTTGGGTTATGCTAGTGTTATTATTTTTACTACTTTTCATAGGGTATCCTATGCTGGTTCCATTAATTATTGCCCCCTTAGTGGCAGCGTTAATCTTTTTACCGGATTTTAATACGGTTGTGCTCATACAGCAATTTGTTACTGGGATTAAGACATTTGTATTACTAGCTGTTCCTATGTTCATATTTGCAGCGGATATCATGTCCTCAGGAAAAACGTCTAATCGTTTACTTGATTTCGTTGGAAGCTTCATCGGACATATTCGTGGGGGATACGCTATTACGACTGCTGCTGCTTGTACTTTGTTTGGCTCTATTTCAGGTTCTACACAGGCTACGGTAGTAGCTGTAGGAAAACCAATGAGAGAGAGGCTAAACAGTGTTGGATATAAGGATAGTCAATCCATACCACTTATCATTAATGCATCCGATTTAGCACTAATGATTCCTCCTAGTATTGCTATGATTGTGTATGGTGTGGTAACAGGAACGTCAGTTGGTGAGTTATTTATAGCTGGAGTAATTCCAGGGTTAATTATCTTCTTTTTCTTTGCCGCTTATAGTTACATATTGGCTTCTCGAAAAGGTCTAGGGCAGGAAAGGAAAGCTACCTGGAGGGAGAGATGGGTCGCAACAAAGAAAGCAATACTTCCATTGGGATTCCCTGTGCTTATTATCGGTGGTATTTATCAGGGGATTTTTAGCCCGACAGAAGCGGCTGCTGTCTCTGTTGCGTATGCCTTTTTATTAGAGGTTGTATTGTTTAAAGATGTTTCTCTAAAGGATATCCCGAAAATTGCCGAATCCTCGGCAGTTGTAACAGCTGCAGTGTTTATTCTTGTGTCAGCAGGAACTGCATTAAGCTGGGTTTTAGCCTATGCTAAATTACCTGAGGAGATTACCCAGGCTGTATTAGGATCTGACCCTTCTGCTACATACGTTTTGTTTATGGTAGCGGTATTTTTCTTCGTGGGTTGTATGTTTGTTGATCCATTGGTCGTAATCATTATTCTGACACCAATATTCTATCCCATTGCTATGAACGCAGGGGTGGATCCAGTCGCTCTTGGTATCATAATTACATTGCAAGCAGCAATTGGATCGGCTACTCCTCCTTTTGGAGTGGATATTTTCACCGCAATAGCAGTGTTTCAAAAACCCTATCAGGATATTATTAAGGGGATCTGGCCATACATTATTATTCTTATGCTGGCATCAGCGCTATTTATTGTATTCCCAGAAATTATCACCATATATAAGATGGTGTACAGTGATTAGGATGGAAAGGGTGTTAAGGTGAAACAAATCTATGTATTTGTATGGATGACATTTGCGCTAATACTAGCAGCTTGCTCTTCTTCTGCAGAAACAACTAAGGGAGAAGGGAGTCCGGAAGTGGTGATTCGTTTTGTACATGAAGAATCGCCGACCTCTGTGCAAAATAGCTACGTAGAAGCGTTTAAGAAGACAATTGAGGAAAAATCGAACGGTTCTATTGCAGTAGAGATTTATCCAGTTGGGCAGTTAGGAAATGGGGTAACTCAGGCGGAGCTTCTGCAAATTGGAGCAGTAGATATGGGGATAGTATCTCCTGGTAATGTTGGTACCATCGTTCCTGAATCTCAGGTTATGCTTCTTCATTTCTTATTCTCGGACGACATGAAGGTGAATCAGAAAGTATTTAATGAAAGCCCTGCATTATATGAAACGCTCGGGAAAGCATTTGAAGATAAAGGGATAAAGGTGCTCTCCTATTGGACGGAAGGCTTCATGCATTGGACTACCAATAGGAAAATAGAGCAGCCAAAGGATTTTCAGGATATTAAATTCAGGACGATGCCCTCCCCCTTAATTGTATCCTCTTACCAGGCTTATGGTGCCAACCCAACTCCAGTACCCTATGAACAAGTGTATAGCGGGCTGCAATTAAATATGATAGAAGGACAAACGAATCCAATTTTTGCTATAGAGCAAATGAAATTTTATGAAGTACAGGAGGTTCTTACCTTGTCTAGACACTCCTTATACACGACAACCACTTCAATAAATCCAGAGTTCTATCAGAGCTTGTCTACAGATCACAAACAGGTTGTAAACGAAACGATTGATGAAATGAAGGATAAATCATTTGAAATCCAGCGAAAGTTTAATAAGGAAGACCTTAATACTATCAAGGAGAACAGCTCTATTACCATTACGGAGCTCTCCGAACAGCAAAGAAAGAAATTCAGGGAAGCAAGTGAGATAGTAAAACAGCAATATGTTGACATGGTAGGAGGCAAAGCCAAAGAGATTTTAAAGCAATTAGAAGAGGATGTAAAAAAGGCTGAGCAGGGTGAACCTTTACGATAGAATAATCCATTTAAATTAAAGATTGAATTCCAAGCTTTCGGCAATGGAACAGGAAAAGAACTTAAAAAATGGCTCCCATTCTTTTGAAGGAATGGGAGCCATTTAGGTAATGCATTACTCTTTTTGTAATATACCCATACATAACAAGGTCATTTGCTTGTACGTTATCATATACGCCTATCGTGTTTACTTTCTGTTCTCCAAACAGTTATACAAGACTAAGAAATTATGTGAAGCTCTTATCAAAAGAGATTCCGTATCCTCTTCAAGCTGTGAACTAAGCTCCGTCCTGTTCCGCTGCTCTTATGGTTAAAGAGTCGGCTTTTCGGTGTTCGAATAGCTTTTAGGGGAAGGAGTTGTTTTTCTTCGTTTCTGAATTGCTTTAAACCCAATTATACAAAGTACAATAATCGCTATGCCGATGAATACATATTGTTGAAAACTAGAGAGCATCTGTTTCATCGATTGAAGGTTTCCCATTTTTCCTAATAGTAACATCGCATAAATCCACGGGAATATGCCGATAAATGTAATACTTCCAAAGCGAACGGGTTTCACATTACTTAATCCAGAGAAATATGAAATGTAGTTTCCTAGGCCAAGAGGCCGGGATAAAGCAATGGTCCACTCTCCACAACGTTTAAACCACCTTTCGGCCTTATCAATCTTATTTGTCTTAAACCAGTTCTTAACCTTATGATCAAGCTTACGTCCAATGTAATAAGGGATATAACTAAAGGCTGTGTACACTAGCCCTGCTAGAATAGCAATACCAAAGCTTGCCCAGGCGCTTGATTTTAAGACATATCCATATGCTAATACTACAATACCTCCTGGGAAAGGGAGGGAGGATGCTTCAATCGCAAGACTTATTAGTAATCCAAAGATTCCTAGTTCTTTTAAAAATGCAACGATGAAATCTAGCATGATTGCTCCTTTCCAAATTCCTTTCTTGAATTAGATTCTCTTACTGTTTTACCCTTCCCAACGATTTTGTAACAGTTAGATCCTTCCACTCACAATCTATCTTTGATTCCTTTTGCTGTTGATATCCATATAGCACTCTTACTTGCAGACACTTATAGGATAGGAAGGAGTAGTCTTTAGGACACTCGCTTTTTCTACTTGTTTACACCGGGGATTTGGAAGTGCTGCTAGATGTAGCGGGTTTAGCCAAGCCTTCTGCCTCCAGAATTGGAATTATTGGGAGAGCAGACCTGTATTTTTCTTGAGAATTCTTAAAGCAAATAAAACGAATGAAATACTTCTATATAATCTTTCATTCTATGTTGTCCTTATCATTACGAGCCTATTGTAGGAGGTTCTATAAGATACGGAAAAGAAGTATCTTATAGCTTTGCCCCCTTGGCTCAGGCTAAGGGGGCAATTTATATGAACATGATTCATTTAGAAGGATGGTAACACATACTGAATGAGGAACCACAGTATGCCAAAAAAGATAATCAGATAGGTAATATACTTTATGGCAGCTACCCCTACTTTACTTGTGTCCTGTTTCTTCTCTTTATGTTCAATTTCTACATCCTTGTCATCATAAGCCATTCTGATTACTCCTTTCTAATTAAGAAAATGAAGCGGAGGTGGGTATGGTTGCTTCCGCTTTTGTTACATGTGCCTCTTTCTTACTAGCTTGTATTTGTTTATCACAGAAGGATTGAATCTTCTGGTATGCATATTCCACGTTTTCGCCATTGATAATCATAAGAATAGGGAGATCTTGTTTATAATGAAAAAAGAAGCTGATTAAATGGGGTAATTGATGCCCCTCAACCATACGTTGATTCTGATAGAAATATACTTCGTAACTAGAGTGGATGATAAATCGATATATGTTCATCACTTCTTTAATAGATATCCTTTGGTGTAGTTGCAAATCATAGGACATGATGTGTTTCACTTGAGTTCACCTCGTACATAATTACTGCCTGATATAGTATGTATAATCAGTGCATCCGAGATAGGTATTCCCTTATACGAAGAGGGGGAAACATTATTTTTATAATGCTTTTTCTTAAGTGTGGTGTTCTGTGCAGAGGATAGAATGACCCTGTTGTTACAGGGATACATAAAAAAAGAACAAAACAAAGAAATTAGCCTTTTGTTTTGTTCTCCAAATAAAAATACTAGTGCTCGTATATCATTTTTCGGGTCATTCCGCCATCTACCGTAATATTTTCGCCAGTTAAGAACGAATTTTCCTTGTCTGTCAAATAAAAACAAGCCCTTACAACATCATCCGGGTGTCCTACTCGTTTGGAGGGATGCTGGTTATGGTCAATGTCACGTAATTTGTCATAGTCAACTGTTTGAATCCATCCTGGACTAATCGAGTTAACCCTGATTTGGTATTCACTCAATGAAATAGCTAATGAATGTGTTAAAGATAGCAGTCCACCCTTAGAGGCCGCATAAGCTTCTGATTCTGGTTCTGACATAACTGCTCTTGTGGATGCCATATTTACAATTCTCCCGTGGATACCTTCATTCTTCCATCGAATGGATAGTTGTTGAGAAAATAGAAAGGCACTTCTTAAATTAGTATGCAGGACATTGTCCCAGTACGAGGAAGTAACTTCGAAAATATTTTTGAAATGACTAACCCCGGCATTATTAATAAGAATAGTAGGTAAAATATGTTGTTCATCTAATGTGTAGAAAAGGCTATGTATATCATCAACATTACGTACGTCGCAATAAATAAATTGTACATTTTCCTCTGTTTCCATTAAATCTTGGACGAGCTTTTCACCATTACCGCTGTCATGGTCGGCAAGAATCACATGTGAACCTTTATCTGCATATGCTTGTGCTAAGGCTTTGCCAATTCCATTACTAGCACCTGTTATGAGGACAATGTCCTTTGAGAAATCCATGTTTCCCACTCCTTGTTCTAGTCTTATAGCTATACTACCTTACCATAGTACCTTATATAAAGTATTTATAAACCATTGCATTAAGAGGAAAGGTATATTGGCTGAAATAGAGGTTTGTACAAATTGGTCGGTTGTGATATTATTTTGAAAAACATCGGAGGGATGATCATGAGAAAAGTAACGCTAGTTGACTTATTTAAACATCATATAACTAGAAAGTATCTACATCGTTCTGGGATTCATCATGCCGTTACAGCAGCGTATTATGCCTTCGATTTGGCTCTGCAACGTAATGTTTCTGTTGATTTTGCTACCAAAGCAGCATTATTACATGATATTGGGCATTATGAATGGTATAACAATAATGGTGAATGGGATTACGATGAATATCGAGAAAACGATATTCATGCAATTAAAGGAGCGGAACGAGCTCACAAGCTGCTCATAAGGCTTGGTGAAAACCGTTCAGCTGCTAAGCATATAGCAGTCGCTGTGCTGCTTCATACAGATTCTTATCTTCCATTTCCCCTGAATGGAAAGCAAACAGCGTTACAGGAAGTAATTACACTGGCGGATAATAAAGATGAACAGCCTAAAGGAATGCATCATTATAAGCAGATGGAAATCAGTGAGGCTATTAAGCACTTGCATCAATTGGACCTTAAAGTAGATGCCGTGTTGGCAAAGCAAGAAAGCCCAAATGAGATGCCTGGCTAATTATTTTCAAAGAATTTTCACATTTATTGTTTACAATCAGGAATAAATTGCATATACTTTCCATGTACGAAAAAAATCTTAACGAGAAAGGAAGGTCAAACCATGTTGTATCTATCTACTGCTAAAACTCATCAATTTCATAAAGATGACCATTTGACCTTGCTTTATTGTCGTTGATTTTTGTAAGTGAAATAATGACAATAGTTGCTCCGCAGGCTCATGGTCTACGGTAGCATTGCTATGTCTACATACAATTTGTCTTGCATATGCACCGTAGGTTTATTCTTTAACCCTACGGTTTCCTTATGCATATGGCAGAGTAGAGTCACAGTAATGTACTGTGGCTTTTTTTGTATGTGAAAAACATAAGGAGGTGATACGAATGACATTTCAGTTATTTACTTTTACCGTTACGGTATCTAAGGACAAAAAGCATTGGCACACAACAGAAGTCAATCCGAATTCCCTGCAGGAACAACTGACAGACAGAAAAGCAACATTGCCATACGGCGGATAATACTAAAAAAGGAGGTTACTTAATATGTTGTTACACTTGATTTTCATGGATTGGCTCAATATGGAGAAAGATAGCGCGTAGCTGTAATCAAAAGAAGCGGAGGAATACTTTATGCAATTTCAATTATTAATGTTTACCATTCATATACGTAAAAGGACTAGTCGAGAAAGAGTGCATGCTAAGCTCCGACACCATTCCATTCAACAGAAGATGGAAGCAATGAAGGATCGTCGCAGTAGAATATGGTAAGAGGAAAGGGGCATTCCTGATCACAGGAAGCCCCATTTCCTTATAAAGGTGGAGTTACTGGCAATTATTTGATAGGGTTAATCTATCAGAATTTAGCGACGATTAGTTAGAAAGGGTAGAGATGATAAATGGAACCAAGACAACCAATTGCAATAGACAAAGCGATAGAGTTAGTAATGCAGCATGGAAAAGAACAGGGAAGGGAATTGGTTAGTTTACAAGAGTGTGATGATCGATACATAGCGGAAGATATTTATGCTAATCATCCTATTCCTCCTTTTCCTAAATCACCCTATGATGGGTTTGCGTTTCGCTCGGAGGATACAGCATCAGCCAATAGAGACAACCCAGTACGATTTACCGTTGTGGAGCATGTGCCTGCTGGGGCGACTGCTTCACGACCGATTGGAAAAGGTGAAGCAGTCAGAATAATGACTGGGGCTGCAATCCCTGAAGGAGCTGATTGTGTAGCGATGTTTGAAGTGTGCCATACGTATAACGAGGGTGACTTGGAATGGGTGGAATTGAAACGCCCGATACGGTCTATGGAAAATGTGATGGATAAGGGTTCAGAAACTGAAGAGGGGGCGCTGGTCATACGTAAAGGCACATACATGAACCCGGGTGTCAAGGCAGTTCTTGCTACGTTCGGATTCACTAAAGTACCAGTTACTAAAAAGCCTAAAATAGGCTTAATCACAACAGGTACAGAGCTGTTAGATGTAGAAGAAGATATGGTATATGGGAAAATCCGAAACTCCAATGGGCCTATGATTGCTGCTCAATGTAAAAGAGCAGGAGCGGACTTCATTCATTTTGGGAAGCTAATGGATGAATTAGAACCTAGCTATGAACGCATTCAACAAGCTCTTAAAGATGTAGATATACTAATTACTACAGGGGGCGTCTCTGTAGGTGATTTTGATTTAATGCCTGCGATTTATGAAAAGCTTGAGGCGAAGGTGCTATTTAACAAGGTAGCCATGCGCCCGGGCAGTGTTACCACAGTAGCAGTGTATGAAAACAAAATGTTATTTGGTCTATCAGGGAATCCGTCTGCTTGTTATGTTGGATTCGAGCTATTTGCCAGGCCAATTATTAGACAGGCTCTCGGAACTCCTGCTGTTTACCCTAAGAAAATCGAAGCCTATTTAGGTGAGGATTTCGAAAAACCCAATCCATTCACCAGATTTGTAAGAGGGAAGATGCGAATGAAGAATGGTTTTGTTTACGTTGAGCCAGTAGGTATGGATAAATCAGCTGTCGTTACCTCACTAAGTAAAGCAGATGTCTTTATTGTACTAAGAGGGGGGACAAGGGGGTATAAAAAGGGAGATATGGTAGAGGCATTATGGGTGGATACGCAAGAAGGCCAACGGAATACGTGGAACCATCATCTCAGCTCAGAAGAAGGAGGTTGAAGATGGAAGAGGAGAAAAAAACGGCTATTTATGATCAATTAGGGAGACCGCTAAGAGACCTGCGCATTTCTGTTATTGATAAATGTAATTTCAGATGTACTTATTGCATGCCTAAGGAAATTTTCGGTAAGGATTATCCCTTTTTAACAAGGGAGGAGCTTCTGAGCTTCAATGAAATTTATACTGTTGCAAAAGTTTTTGCCTCTCTTGGAGTGGAGAAGGTAAGGCTAACCGGAGGAGAACCATTGTTGCGTAATCATCTGGAAAGCCTGATTGCCTCTTTATTCAGTATTAATGGCATAAATGATATTGCTTTAACTACGAACGGTGTGCTACTGCCTAAATATGCGAGAGCGTTAAAAGAGGCCGGTCTAGATAGAATTAACCTAAGTTTAGACGCAATAGAGGACGAAGTGTTCCAATCCATCAATGATCGCGGTGTAACCGTATCACCGGTATTGAAAGGGATAGAAGCTGCTACGGAAGCAGGTCTTCAGATTAAGGTGAATATGGTTGTGAAACGAGGGATGAATGAGGATCAAATCATTCCTATGGCTCAATACTTCAAGCATAAGGGTCACGTTCTTCGATTTATAGAATTCATGGATGTTGGTAATGTGAACGGCTGGAATAGTAGTGCTGTTGTACCGAAAAGCGAAATAGTTGATATACTAAACGAACATGTGCCCCTAGAACCAATTGAACCGAATTATTATGGAGAAGTAGCTTCTCGCTTCCGCTATATGGACGGGGAAGGAGAGATAGGAATTATTTCGTCTGTAACTGATCATTTTTGTGATTCCTGTACCCGGGCTCGTCTTTCCGCTGATGGCTCTCTCTATCATTGTTTATTTGCATCACAAGGATATGATTTGAAATCTATGCTGCGCATGGGGATGGGGGAGGAAGAGCTCCGGATGGAAATAACAAGGCGTTGGAACCTTAGAGAAGATCAGTATTCAGCGGATCGTTCAACTGGCAAGGCTTTAAATCATTCAAAAGTTGAAATGTCATATATCGGCGGATAGGGTAAAGCTGCACCTATTGCATGCGAGCTTTTTTTTGTATCTAAAGAGTTATATACTTATGGTAGAAGGGATGTGGTTATAGGATGAAAACATTCAAGCTTATAAAGTTAAATGTATTAGAAGGACAAGATGATGAGTTTCAGAGGAAATCTATTCCCTTAATCGATGGTCTTATCATTAATCGGGAAGATGAAGAAAATAAATGGCTAATAGAAGCATATTTAGAAAGTCGATTTAAGGACTATTTTCAACCATACTTTGAAAGTGAACAAGACATTGTTCTACAGGCTAAAATCACAAAATCATCGAATAAACCGGCTATGTTCTTAGTGAAGGCTATAGACATTAATGATATAGGTGATGATTGTAATGTATTATTTATTGGAACTATTCTCGATTATCAGAAAGACCAAGCTGAGAGATTATTAAAGTCTTTATTAGATAAAGGTCTAGAAGGGGAAGAACTGCTTGCAGCCTTTAAAGATACAGTAGAAACGACTTCTACTTAAGGAGACTTGATAGATTGGACATTCCATTGTACCTGCAACGAATTGGGATAGACAGCATACCAACAGTATCCAGTAAAGCACTTTCCCAATTAACGAAAGCCCATTTATACAATATACCGTTTGAGAATATTGATGTGATGACAGGGAATTACATCGATTTAAGCGTGGCACGTTTTTATGACAAGATTGTAATCAGAAAAAGAGGAGGCTTTTGCTATGAGCTGAATGGTCTCTTTCATGAACTATTACGTCAGTTAGGCTATGAAATAATGCTGATTGCAGCTACTGTCTTGCAGAAGGATGGCAGTTGGGCGTATCCTAATAGTCATGCTGCAAATATTGTATATGTAGAGGGTGAAGCATATTTGGTAGATGTTGGTTTTGGGGATTCCTGCATAGAACCAGTACCTCTTAATGGAAAGATACTTCGTGATCAAAGCGGTACGTATCGTATCAAAGAGCAGGAGGGTCTATACTATTTAGAGAGGTATGAGAAGCGGTGGAGAACTCAATATTGTTTTTCACTGGTTCCAAGGCAGCTGGTGGAAATGAAGGAGGCAGCCCATTATAACCAAACTTCTCCTTCTTCCATTTTTACACAGGGATATATTCTCACCATTCGTACAATGAATGGCAGAATAACAATCACCGATACATCCATTACAATAACAAATCATCGTTCAAGAACGAAAAAAACCATCCACCATACGTCCGAATGGGTGGATTTTATTCAATATTATATGGGCATTCCTAATCAGGAGATGGCAGTCATTCAGCCTCACTTAATGGACGGGTCTTAGTTCCATTGTGAGGTTTTTTTCCGTAAGAATATACGCTCTTCTCTAAGGGCAGCACACTTTCATTATCTATTAATGGAAATTACTTTCTAAATAAGATTTACATAAGTAACAAGGCACTTTATAATACTTTGGGTATAGTAATTCTTAAAATATGTACATTTTGTTAATCATAATAAAGTATGACCCTAAATCCTTCAGAAAATCTCTACGTTTACCGATAGTAACAAAAACGAGTACAAATCGTGCAGTGCTGGTAGAGAATGATAGTTTAGAGAAGGGTATAAGTCATAAAAAGGAGAAGTTCTATGTGGATTAGACACCGCAGTTTTAGATGGCTCAATGACTTATCTCCAGTTCAACTGATTGTAATTTTTTATGGTTTTGCCATGCTGCTAGCTTGCATTTTGTTAGGACTGCCAGTTGCCCATAAAGAAGGGGTAGAGTTACCATTTATTGATTTATTGTTTACCGCAGTCAGTGCTGTTAGTGTAACGGGACTTACGGTAGTAAACGTAACGGAAACATTTAGTGTAACAGGTACTTTTCTTATCGCCTTTTTATTGCAATTTGGTGGGATTGGAATTATGACCCTGGGCACCTTTATATGGATTGTAATGGGTAAGAAAATAGGACTAAGGGAACGAAGGCTTATCATGACCGATCAGAACCAAACTCATTTCCAAGGTATGGTTCGAATGATGAAGCAGATTTTGTTAATGATCTTTACGATTGAAATATTAGGCTTTCTCATATTAGGCACCTATTACATGCAATATTTTGAAACTTGGCAAGAAGCTTATTATCAAGGTTTTTTTGCCTCCGTTAGTGCAACCACAAATGGCGGCTTTGATATTACAGGTCAGTCGTTAATTCCTTTTCAGA
This sequence comes from Pontibacillus salicampi, assembly GCF_042434395.1. Classification (NCBI taxonomy): domain Bacteria; kingdom Bacillati; phylum Bacillota; class Bacilli; order Caryophanales; family Bacillaceae; genus Pontibacillus; species Pontibacillus salicampi. The sequence goes on from NZ_JBHLTP010000002.1 coordinate 67,308, forward strand.
GGGACTACTTTGTACAGTTCATTCATATTGTGCTAATTATACTCGGAGCCATTGGGTTTCCAGTTCTGATAGAGGTAAGAGATTATTTGTTCTCCACAACAGAACAACGGAAATTCATGAGGTTCTCCCTGTTTACAAAATTAACCACGACAACATTCGTCCTTCTCATTGTGGGGGGAATGATCTTAATTATTTTATTGGAATTTAATCACTTTTTCGCAGGAAAGGCATGGCATGAAATACTTTTCTATTCCTTATTCCAATCTATTACAACCAGAAGTGCGGGACTGTCAACAATGGATGTTAGTGAGTTTACGGAACAGACAGAATTGCTAATGACGGCACTTATGTTTATTGGTGCTTCACCAAGTAGTGTGGGGGGAGGAATTCGTACCACTTCCTTTGCTCTTGTCATTATCTTTCTGTTAACGTACGCGAGAGGACAAAGGACGATTCGAATCTTTAAACGGGAAGTGCATGATGAAGACTTAATCAAGGCTGTCGTTGTATCCATCATGGGGGTAGTCACATACTTTACTGCCGTGACCGTAGTGGTGGCTGTAGAACCATTTGATGTTCTAGAGATAATGTTTGAAGTTGCCTCTGCCTTCGGTACTACTGGGTTATCGTTGGGTATCACACCGCATTTAACAACGTTCAGTAAAATTGTTCTCATTTTATTAATGTTTATTGGTCGGGTAGGCATCCTTTCCTTCCTGTTTACATTTAACAAAGAAAAGAAAAAAGGGAAAAATTATCATTACCCAACAGAAAGAATTATCATCGGCTAAAGAAAGATCTAGAGGATATGTAGGGGGAATACACAATGTCGCAACCAGCAAGTGGATTGACTCCTCTTCGTCACTATTGGTTATTAAAACACGTAAGTGATGCAGTTTTTTTCGTAGACGAGGACGGTAGGATAGTAGATAGAAATGTATCTGCTATCCGTTTGGCAGAAAAAAGCTTTACCAATTTTGAATATATTCATTCTTTCCTATCATATAACTCTTTCAACCAACTGAAAGCACATAACCAGAAGAAAAAATCATTAGATCTTCGAAATGGTAGGATGTTTCTTTACATCCAATGCTTGAAGCTAACGAACTCTAATATGGGAGCAGCCTATTGTGTGCTGCTCCAACAAGTCTCTAAATTAGAAAGAAGTCATGACGACATACATAATCTCTCAACTGTGAGTCAAGAAGCTGTCGTGCTTCATAATTATAGTCATATAGTAGAATGTGATGAAACCTTTGCCAGAATGTTTGGCTATTCTTTCGAAGAATTAAGACATATATCTTTATATGATTTAGTTTCCCCGAGACAGAAGCATTATTTAATGAAGAAATTATCAGAGACCCCTGATGCGCCGTATGAATTAGAAGGCGTCAAAAAGGATGGTTCTCCTCTATATGTGGAGATCATGGCTCAACCTTTTTCCTCTGAAACGGAAGCGATTAGGGCGGCTATTCTGAGAGATGTAACAGAAACTGTTCAACACAGAAAGCAAGTAGAGTTCTTAGCCTATTATGATAAGTTAACGGATCTGCCAAACCGAGCATATTTTATGCAAACTTTACAGCAGGCTATTATGGAAGCTTCTCATAACTGTCAACAATTAGCAGTCTATTTTATGGATATTGATTATTTTAAGCAAATTAATGACACTATGGGGTACGAATTTGGTGATAAACTTTTAGCTCTTTGCGCTGAACGTCTCCGATTTCTATTAGATGAATATACGTTTATTGCTAGAATGGGCGGAGATGAATTTCTTATTCTCCAAAGAAATATCCAATCTAAGCAAGAGGCTGAACGGTTTGCTAGAAAAATTATTGGCACGTTCAAAGATCCTGTATATATTGGAGATACCGAATTGTACACGACAGTAAGTATCGGGATAAGTTACTTTCCAGAGGATGGAAGAGATGAACAGGAACTTATTCAACATGCAGATTCTGCCATGAATGTTATTAAGAAAAATAACCGTAATAACTACAAAGTATTTGAGTCATCCATTTCGAAGGATTTTAAAGCTATGCTCAAGATGGAAACGGATCTGCGAAAAGCGCTGCAAGATAATCAGTTCGAGTTACATTATCAGCCGCAGAAGGACTTAATGTCCGGTAATTGTGTTGGGCTGGAAGCATTACTTCGCTGGAACCACCCTGATATGGGTTATGTTTCACCAGCAACCTTTATTCCCATCGCAGAAAAAACAAGCCTCATACTAGAAATAGGTCAATGGGTACTTAAGGAAGCGTGTCGTCAGAATAAAGAATGGCAATATCAGGGATACAGCCCTGTCGTTGTAGCTGTCAATTTATCTGCAAAGCAATTCCATCAACCAGATTTGGTGGAGCAAGTAGAAGCCATACTGGAAAAAACCAGGTTATCCCCGCGGTATCTGGAACTTGAAATTACGGAGAGTATGGCAATGTCTCATGAAGAAGACATTTTACAAACGTTATATGAGCTTCGAAACCTTGGTGTACATGTGTCAATTGATGATTTTGGAACAGGGTATTCCTCGCTCAAATATTTAAGTCGTTTTCCGGTAAGTAAATTAAAAATAGACAAAGCGTTTATTCATGATGCTCACAAACATAACGAGGCAATCGTGAAGTCAATTATAAACATGTCCCATTCCCTTAATATGAAGGTTATTGCTGAGGGAGTGGAAACAAGAGAGCAGTTTACCTTCTTAAAGCAGGAATTATGTGACGAAATGCAAGGTTTTTATTATCATAAGCCATTACCTGCTACCCATCTTGAACAGGTTCTTTCCAAATTGCATTGAAGGACTATGATGAAGAAAGTAACGTCCAGGATAAGGTAGTCTGGACGTTTTTTGTACAGTATTACTATTCCTCTTATGTAAGCCAGCTAATTAAGGGCTATAATTAGGAAGCCCTGCAGCTGGCTTTAAGCTTGCTTTAGCAATAAAAAGCTGCTCCTACAATGATGAGAAGAATGAATAGTACGACGATTAGTGCGAATCCCCCGTAGTATCCGCCAGTAGGGTAACAACAGCCGTAGCTGTAACCACCATATCCATAGCCCATTCCTTTCACCTCCTGATTCGTTTACACGATTACTATATGAAAGCATGACAAATGCGTATGGGTATTCACCTATTTTTCTAAAAAAAATCAGCTAAAGAACAATTGAAATAGTCTAAGGTATGGCTCAGTAAGAAAGAAGGCATTGCTGAGTCATACCTTTTTTGTTGAAAGTTAGTAAGAGGAGTAACAATGAGATATTTTACTAATGTATTTTTATTGAACTTATAGATGGGTGCGTGTATAATTAATGTATAACAAATGTACAACTACATGTACGGAGGTGAACGGTTTGAAGAAAGTAATAGTTATTGGTGCAGGACCAGGCGGTTTAGCTTCTGCCATGCTCCTTGCTGCAAAAGGATTTGAAGTCCACGTTTATGAGAAACAAGGAGCGGTGGGTGGCCGAAATGCCATGCTAGAGCTAGGGGATTATCGGTTTGACGTAGGACCGACATTTTTTAGTATGCCGCACATTTTAGAGGAGCTCTTTGAAGCCTCAAACCGTAACATGCACGATTATCTAAACCTGCAGGAATTAGATCCGATGTATGATCTTTTCTTTGAAGATAAACAGCTAACCATGTACCGTGACCCAGAAAAAATGACGTCCCAAATTTCAACACATTTTCCTGGCAATGAACAAGGCTATACACGTTTTATGAACGAGACTCGTAAACGAATGAACGCATTAATGCCTATGCTTCAAAACCGCCACCATCGACTGATAGATTATGTAAGACCACGAACGTTAAAGGCGTTACCTCATTTAGCATTAGGAAAATCATTATATGATGTGTTGTCAGATTATTTTGATGAAGAACAACTAAAGCTTGCCTTCACTTTTCAAGCAAAATATTTAGGAATGTCTCCTTGGGAGTGCCCTGGAGCGTTTTCTATTCTTTCCTTTATGGAACATGAGTATGGCGTTTTCCACCCTATCGGCGGTGTTAATCAAATTTCAAAAGCTATGGCTAAGGTAATAAAGGAGCATGGTGGCAGTATCCATTTAAACAGCCCCGTGAAGAAGCTGATTTTATCTGACCGCAAGGTAAATGGAATTGAACTGGAGAATGGGGATGAAGTAGTTGCAGATGATGTAGTCATCAATGCAGACTTTGCTCACGCTATGGAGCATCTCGTGGAAGAGCCAGTTTTAAAGAAATACTCTAAAGAGAAGATGGCAGAGAAGAAATATTCCTGTTCAACATTTATGATGTATCTCGGTGTTAATCAGAATATCAATCTGCCACATCACTCTATTATTTTCTCAAAGGATTATAAAGAGAATGTGGAGGAGATTACACAATCTTTTACTCTATCATCTGATCCATCGATATACATTCATAATGCTTCTGTTACTGATAAGTCTTTGGCTCCAGAAGGGAAATCCGCTCTCTATATATTGGCACCAGTACCTAATAATTTCTCTGAGGTGGATTGGGAAATAGAGAAGCTGGCATTTCGCGAATTAATTCTTCAGCAAATAAAAGAAAAAACAGGTATTAACCTGTCGGAAGATATCATTGAAGAAGAAAAAATATTGACACCTCGCGGATGGGAAGAGGATTATAATGTCTATAAAGGGGCTACCTTTAATCTCGGACATCAGCTCTCCCAAATGATGTACTTTAGACCACATAATCGCTTTAACGAATTAGATAACTGCTGGATTGTAGGTGGAGGAACCCATCCAGGAAGCGGACTGCCGACTATTTTAGAATCTGCACGAATAACTGCAGCGTGGCTTGCAGAAGGAGAGAAGGTGAAGGAAGCATGACATCAACCAAACACGTCGGGATGGTAGGTGGTGGAATTGGATCTTTAGTTTCCGCACTGTTACTATCAAAGGATTCCAATTACAAGATTACTATATTTGATAAGGGAGAAAGGATGGGTGGCCGGTTATCATTTGTTGAAAATGATGGTGATCGAATAGATCAGGGACCAACGATTATTTTATTGCCTGACATGCTCCTTTCTATATTAGAGGAAGGCGGTATTACAAAGGATAAGCTTCCAATAATCCAATGTGATCCTCTTTATACTGTAGATTATATGAATGGAAAACAGCTGACTAAATATCGTGATATGCAGAAGCAGCGTGAAGAAATTGAGCGGCTATTTCCTGGAGAAGGGGAAGGGTTTGACCGTTTTATTGCAGATATGAAATGGAGATATACATTAGGAGAAAAACAATTCCTCCAACAACATTTCGTCAATAAGAAGGATTTCTTCACTAGAAAAAATATGAAGGCGTTATTGAAGCTGAAAGCGTATCAACATGTGAAACGGTTAATGAAACAGTACTTTAAAAGCGAAGCATTGCAAAATATTTATGCCTTGCAAACGTTATATATTGGTGGGCACCCAGAAGCGTCTCCAGCATTATATTCTCTTGTTTCCTATAGTGAGCATGAGCACGGAATATGGTATTTAAAAGGTGGGTATGCAAGCCTAGTAGAAATTCTTACAGAAGAGCTGCAACAAAGAGGAGTAACGATTGTACCGCAGGCGAATGTAGAACGATTGACCATCCAAGATGGCAGCTGTGATGGGGTGATCGTAAACGGGAAGAAGGTGCCGTTCGACGACATAGTGTTAAATGGAGATTTTCCAATGATGGATCGTCTTGTTGCGGATGAATATAAATTGAATCGCTCCTACACTCCTTCCTCTGGATGCTTCTTATTATATATGGGATTAGATACAATTTATGAGCAGCCATCCATTCACCGCTTCTTTATGGGAGAAGATTTTGATGGGCATATGAAGGATGTGTTCCAGCACAAGCGTGTACCAGCATACCCATCCTTCTATACATTCCATCCATCTATAATAGACGATTCCCTGGCAGGAACGAGCGAAGGAGTTCTTTACACTCTCGTCCCAGTGCCTTCTGGGGAGGAGATAGATTGGTCTAACAAGGAAGACTATGCACAGTGGATTATCCAGCTCATGGAAGAAAGAGGATACCCTAATTTGCGTAACCATATTAACTGGATGAAAATTAAGACACCTAAAGAAGCACAGCAGGAGGGTCTTTTCGGTGGTGGTAGCTTTGGCATTGCCCCTACTTTATTTCAATCTGGTGTATTTAGACCACAGCTGAAACCTTATCAGATTGACCATGTATATGCGGTAGGTGCGTCAATCCACCCAGGTGGAGGAGTACCGATTGTCATGCAGGGAGCGAAGCTGCTAGCAGATTATCTTATGGAGCCATCTTATGCTATACTACAACATAAGTGAGGTGCTAAACGTTGAATAAAACCCAGTCTGCTTACTATTACTGTAAACAAATCATTGAAGCTCATTCCAAGACTTTTTCTAAAGCATTTGCCCTCTTGCCAAAGAAGCAAAAGCAAGCGGTCTGGGCTGTTTATGCCTTTTGCCGCGAAGTGGATGATATTGTAGATGAAGGAGAGAATCCTACTGTAGAATTAGCTCAGTTCGAAGAGAATTTCCGTATATTCTTAACAGGAACTATACCCTCTGAAAATCCGATGTGGATAGCCCTTAAAGATGTATTTGACCGATTTGATATGGATTCCGCTCCCTTTCAGGAAATGATTGAAGGACAACGACTGGATATAGATGCACATTATGTGAAGACAGAAAAGGAATTGTTAACGTATTGTTATTTGGTTGCCTCTACTGTAGGGCTCATGTTACTTCCGATTATTGCTCCAGGTAAGGAGAAGCAGTTGCAGGAAGGAGCTATCCATTTAGGTAAAGGCATGCAGCTAACTAATATTCTTAGAGATATTGGGGAAGACATAGAGCGAGAAAGAGTATATATCCCTGAAGAGATGATGGAACGTTATGGATATTCCTATACTGATTTGGTAAATCGGGAAATAAATAATGCTTTTATACGCTTGTGGGAAGATTTGGCTCAGCAAGCAGAATGGCATTATGAACAAGCCCTCGAAACGATTCATGAGTACCCACTATATTCAAGAACCCCAGTTCAAGGGGCAGCATACCTCTATCAAGCTATCCTAGAAGCTATTCGTGAAAATCAGTATCAAGTATTCCATGAAAGAAACTTTGTGAGCGATGAGCAAAAGAAAGTCATCTTAGGTAACATGAATGTTCTAAAAGCATAATAATCAACAAAACCCGTCTAGATTTTCTTGCTAGACGGGTTTTGTTATGGGGGATAGATTAGATTACTTATCTTTCTCAATGATGGAATGAGCTACATTTTTCCCGCTTAACACCACCATAGGGGATCCTCCGCCAGGGTGAGTGCTTGCTCCGACAAAATATAGGTTTTCTAGATCCTGTGATTTATTATAGGGTCTCCGAAAAGCGTCTACCTTACGATTAGAGGCCGGTCCATAAATGGAGCCTTTATAGGAACCAAATTGTTCTTCTATGTCTTCAGGAGTATATACCTGCTCTTCTACAACGTGTGGCTGAATATCCTGCCCGAATGCTTTTAACCGATCATAAACTCGCTGCTTGTATGCTTCCTTATCTAGTGTTATGCCATTGTCGGTAAGTGCAGGCGCATTTACTAGAATAAAGCAATTGTCCCCATCAGGTGATACAGGTGGATCTGTCTTAGAGGACGTACATACATAGATGGTTGGGGAGGATGGGTAATAACCATCAGAGAGCTGTTTAAACTCCTTTTCATAGTTCTTAGTAAAAAATACATGGTGATGATGTAAACCATCCATTTGCTTATTTAGCCCTGCCAGAATTACGAAGGCAGATATGGAAGGCTCATAGCTGTCTGCCCGTTTATTAGTGAAGTGGGGCCTTGCACTTTCCTCCACTAGTTCAGGGTATTGCTTCAGTAAATCACCATTCATGATGACTTCTTCCGCTTCAAGGGTAGTATTATTATGAAGTGTAACACCAGTGACTCGTTTATCCTTTATGACTAGCTTTGAAACAGGAGTATTAGGATACAGGTTAACGCCAAGCTTCTCAGCAGCAGCAGTTAATCCTTTAGCAATGTTCGTGTTACCACCTTTCACATAATACACGCCATCCACTAATTCTAAATAAGCAATCATAGCAAAGGTTGCTGGGGCCACATAAGGGTTTGAGCCAATATAAGTTGCATATCTGTCCAGAGCTTGAATGATTTTTGGGTTTTCAAAATACTGCTTCATAAAATCGTGCATGGAAATATTGGGCTTAACCTTCATAAGAGCGGAGGCGAGCTTTGGAGATAAATAATCCTGCCAAGACTCAAAGGTTCGATGTAGAAAGTGTTGCTCAGAATAGCTATAAAGCCTTGTAATCTGTTGAATAAATTGCTTGTAACTGTTCGCTCCTTTTGGATCTAATCGCTTAAGCTGCTCCAGCATATAGCGATGAGAAGAGGACAAATCAAATGAAAACCCATCTCCGAAGCTATTACGAGTATGTGTTTCTAATTGTTGGAACGAGAAATAATCTTCTGAATTTAACCCTGCTTCCTCCATAACCTGTTGAAATACATGAGGCATGGTGATGGTATTAGGGCCAAAATCAAAATGATAGCTTCCTACATTTACATCCATCATTTTTCCACCGAAGTGGCTGTTTTTCTCTAATATAGTAACGTTATAACCTGCTGATGCAAGATAGATGGAGGACGTTAGTCCAGCTAACCCCCCTCCAACAATAATGATGTCTTTCATGAATAGAATCTTCCTTTCCAAGTGTAAGCTTTGCCAGTAATGGCTTTATACATAGAGGACCATAAAACACCCATCAACATTACAGCAGATAGGGAAATCCCAAGAGAAAAGAGTGGGTTTGTCCTACTCCTTAGGTCCACCACTAATTTATGTAATACGATAATTAAAAAAGGTATCGCATAATAAAAATCGGTCCCTAAAGAATATAGGAACAGCATGAAAGGCATAACATAGAATAGACAGTAAAATAGAGAAAGAGTAAGCGCTCCTGCTTTTGATTTTCCAATACCCACAAAAATGTTCTTCGTAAACCCTTCCCACGCAGATTGTAAGGATGGATACATATAACATTCTACATTGTCGCTTATATTAGCAAGAATCATACGACCGCTATGCTTTTTTACGAGTCGTGCTAACTCTACATCCTCCAATAATGAAGCATAAACGGCTTTATGTCCTCCAATATAGTCATAAATAGAACGCTTGAAGGCGATAAATTGACCACATGCTGCAGTAGTGGAGGTACGCCCGGTTTTATTAGCGAGGAATAGCGGAAGGTGAAGCTGTATAATAAAGTGCTGCATCGTTACGAGTAATTGCACTAGTGGCTTAGTAATATAGCGAGGGAATCCACTAATCATATCTGCTTTATTATTATTCATAAACGCAAGAGTTTGTTCAACAATGGTAGCTGATACCCTTACATCTGCATCAATAAAAAAAAGATGGGCACCCCTTGCTTGCTTACTTAAACGGTGACAAGCATGAACTTTTCCATTCCAACCATCTGGTAAAGGGACTCCAGGGATAATGGTGAATCTGCTGTCACCCTGTATATGCTCCTCTAGTAGTGCCTTGGTGGCGTCTGTAGATTGATCATCAAGTAAGAGGATTTCAATGTTTGGATAGGTTATGCTCTTCAGGTTTACTATTAAGTCAGGAACATGAGCTTCTTCATTTCTAAGTGGTATAAGGATAGAGACAAGCTCTGAGGTGGTAGTCTTTCGTTCCTCGCTTGGTAATTTTGGTAAAAAGAAGGTATTACACATGAGCCATACGAGCAAGATGCCTTCCAGTACACTGAACACAGCTAATACTGTATACATATGCATTCTCCGCTCCTTCTACAGTAAAGGGTAGTAATCCTTTGTATTGTGATGGATGATATTTGATTTCACATTATCTAAAAGCGCAGTGGATATTACCTCTAAATGCGCATTCCATTCAGATTTATTTAAGGAAGAGTCCATTGGATGAATGGCATTTCCTAATGACACATATACGTTAGCCTTTCTACTTGATTGAAACGTATAATACAGGGCCACTGGTACTATTTGTATTTCTTCTACTTTCTTAGCTAGATAGGCTGCGCCTGATTGAAAAGCGAGAGGTCGCTGTTCCAGGTGATGCTCATCTCCTTGAGGAAACATCCACACTGATTTTCCTTCTTCTAAGCGTTCTTTTGCATATTGTAGGGAAGCAAGAATATCTCTTCTGCTCTCTTTATTTACAGAAAATGCACCAATTTTCTGGAAAATAGGAACATCTTTTAATCCACTCTCATGCATCATAGCATAACTGTCCGCTTGAAGAACATGACGGTTAAGTAAAAAGATAATAACTGGGTCCCACCAAGTACTATGATTTGGAAGAAATAATGTTCGTTGTGTCGATATCGGCGGGGAGCCTTGAATATATATATTATTAAAGTAATGCTTAACGAGTCTTGTAACAAACAGGTTAAACCCTTTTTCCCAAAATATGCTCTTCTTTGCTGGAATCATTAGTACCCCTCTTTTGTAAGTATAGTAGTATCCATAAACTAGTAAGTGAAGTGACTAACATCACAGCTCCATATAAGCCTTCTAACAAAGCAAGCCAGGTAAACATGATAGTTATGCTGAAAAATACAAATACAGCTCTTGTTTGCCATACAGGCTGTGATGGCTTTTGTTTTTGAAACATAACTAAAGCTAAGATTTGAAAGAAAATGGCAAGATAGAACCAGTCTGTGAAGTTAGAAAGGGGAATATTGTAATAGGGCCCATCCTCCTGCCATACCCAATATTCTTTTATTTGATAGGCGACTGGGTCAAGGATAAGGTCAATGCTGATTGCCAGAAATCCTCCGATGATGACAAAGGAGACAGCGTACCATCCAAAAGAAAGACGCCTCACTAGCGTGGAAGATATTTCGTGAGCACCCGCCATTACCATTAACCATGCGAAGCCAATTGTAATAGGAACGCCGCCAATCATTGGACCAAAATCATTATTGTAATAGTAATTTCCAAAGAACCCTTGGAATTGGACACCCAAATATTCTACGAGAATGGAAATAACGAATACAGCTCCACTGTACAATAGACCTTTAAGTGCACCATATTGTTTATAAAAATATATTCCTCCTAATAAACCTGCTGCCATAAGGAATACAGCGTTAGCCCATTCCAGAGCAGGAGGGAGAATATCGAAGGTTAATAATAGAAATCCGCAGCAAAACCAAATCACATAAAAACGAAATATCCCAGTACTCACGAAAGTTGCCTCCCTTTAAAGCCAAACTAAGATTATTGTAAACTATTTGCTTCCGTTTTGGCAGTTTTAATGTTTTCCAGAAAATAATAATAGAGAAAGAAGAAGGAGGTATTACCATAGTGCAGTGTCATACATTATCTTCTTCTGTGGGAATGGAGGATAGTATCATTGTAAATCTCTGTTCTGCCATCCCGATTTATTGTAATAACCAGCTGCTATTGTTTCAACAGATTTATAAGGGAGGGAAGAATGTAATAGTAAAGAGTGGTAATGGGTTAGATAATCGAATGGGGAAAGCTGGTTTATACTTGCTGTATTCCAAAACTAATATCCCAGAGGTCATTTTTGTACCATTAAAAAGACCTCCTGCAGGGGAAGCTTATTTACAAATAGCTAATCTGCAAGAGAAAGAATATGTAACTAGTAGAGCACTCTATGGAGATGTACTTCATAGTGGGCTTGCTCCAGGTACTATCAGCTCTCCGTTACTATTGTTTGCCCCAATGGATCTACCAATAGAAATGAAGACCAACGTGACAACTGATCCATGTAGAGGCTGGTGTACGAAGCCTGATACATGGAATATTCTTTGTAGTACAAATAACCCTGATTCGCGGCTATGTGTTGTGGAATTATTTATGTGAACCATAAACGAATACTCATTCCGATAACAGCTATTATCATGACAACTCTAACAAAGCCTTCCCCTTGTTTTACAGCAACCTTACTAGCAATAATGGCTCCAATGCTGTTTCCTACAGCTAATGTGACACCGTAACCCCAATGGACTTGTCCACTGACAATAAATATGATGAGGGAGGATAAGATGTAAATGGCCACAATAAATACTTTTAAACTATTCATGTGTACTAGATTTAATGTAGTTGTTAGAGTAAGCATCATTATTATAACAAAGCCAACACCAGCTTGAATAAACCCTCCATAAAAGCCGACAAGTAAAAAGACGATAAAAAGTATACTTAATTTTCCTTTTGTTAATTGGGAGGAAGTCTGTTTAAACCATCTTTGTGGCCTTATCACAATCGTTATTAGGACCAGTATCATTACTATTGATAATATGCGATTAAATAACTCGTCTGAAAGCTCCACAGCTAGCTTGGAGCCTGCAATGGAGCCAATGACAGCAGGGAATGCTAAATACAACCCTAATTTCCAATGGAATATACCATTATTTCGGAAGGAACTGATGGCTGTGATGTTTTGAGCTAAAATAGCTATACGGTTCGTTCCATTTGCAGTAGCAGAGGGAAGTCCTAAAAATATGAGGGCAGGTAATGTAATTAGGGAACCACCGCCTGCTAGCACGTTAATAAAGCCAGCTAAAACCCCTACAGTTAAAATGATGAGTATATGAGTTAAAACCATAAAGCATTCTCCCTTGATGTACTGTTATATACCGTTAACTATATCAAACCAATACCATCCTAGGAAAATAAATCCTCTTATGAACTGTCATTAAATCCTATTTATAGGATGTAGGAATCAATAAGAAAACCCGCAAATGAATTTGCGGGTTGAAAGGTATTGGTTAGTGAAGCGTTGCTTCCTTGTTTAGGTTCTTATCAGTTGGAGTAGTATGATGAACCCTTTTCTGCACGTACGGTATTACCCATCGATCTAATCCATATCTTCCTGCATTAAATCCTGCCACCAGTAATATCATTCCTATTAAAACCATTTGAGGGTTTGTACTAGTTGTCCCGCTAAATAAAAAGGCGAAGTTCATCGTAACTCCCATAAGAGTAGAGAAGGTGGTGAATATACCTAAAATAAGTGCAATTCCTACAAGCAACTCACCCCAAGCCACCAGAAAGCTGAAAATATCACTATTTGGAAGTGCTACATGGGTTAGAAAAGAAGCCCACCAACCTTGAACAGCAGGGTGTTCTCCGGTCGCTTTAGCAATGGCACCTTCCATAAATCCACTAGCATCAAAGGAACCAGTAACCTTGCCAAATCCGGATGTAATCCAGTGATATCCTAACCATACTCTAAGGAAGGTTAACAGAACGGCTATTGTTTTATTTTCTCTTACGAATGTGGTAAACATAACCAATCACTCCTTATCATTCATTATGATGAAATCCTTTCTACAGGTAAAGTGTAGCATGATAAGAAGAGAAAAAGCGGAAATTGTGAAATATTTCACATATTGTTCAAGAATTTCTGTCTTTTTTGTGTCTGAGTTGGTGTACCATCATTGCAGCAGTATGAGAAGGAAACGAGATTCATGCTTGGAAGGAGGGGGAGGCGTTCCAACAGTTTCTTAACTCCATACATAATACTTTTTTTGTATGGAGAGTTGAGGGAACCCCTTCCTTCTCATTCTTTTATTTTCTTTATGGTTGACTCTCTACCTTTTGAGTAGAAGATGGAGATATATTTTCTTCCTTCATCTCCAATATTTTTAATTGTTCATTCTCATAACCGATAGAGTACACGACATTATATACGATGGTTTGTTTATCTTCATTTGGCTGTCGCACAATATGCTCCGTTTTAGCAGTAATTGTAGCTCTATTGTCCTCATCAACCGTTACCTCAAGATTAGAAACACTTATACCTATAGTATGAACATACGCTTCCCGAAAAGACGTGTAGTCTTGTTCTTTTTGGAGTTCACTGCCAAGTAGGGAGTATGCTGTTATATAGTCCCTAATCCGTACGCTTTCGTTGAAATAGCCAAATAAATACCGGGCGTCTTCTTTCATCTGCTGCTTACTGATGTTCGTGGAAGGACCAATGCTGCCGTAATGTAAATCTTTATTTTCTGCTGCCTTTGACCATTGCTCCACTTGCGGCATAATATCGGCCAGAGGGATGCTAAATCCTATAGCTCCTTTTTCCGTGCCAGCTGAATTAATAGCAATCACTTTGCCAGTTGGACGGTGGATAAGGGGGCCTCCGCTATTACCATTAGTAATGGGTGCTGATATCTGATAAGCGTTAACATATCGATAATCATCAATTTCAAATACCCTATTTTTACCGGAAATTATACCAATCGTAACAGAGTTTTGTAGTCCTAATGGACTTCCTACTGCAACGATGTCATCGCCGATTTCTGCTTGTACATCTTGCCCTGTTTCCACTGGTGTTCTATTGGATAAGGAAGGTACGCGCAGTAGGGCAATGTCTGTTTCTTTGCCAATCTCCACAATGGCAGCAGGATAAGTTCTAGCATCTGCTGTTTTTACTAGAATACTTTCCGATCCTTTGACAACATGAGCGTTTGTAACAATATCCCCTTTATCGTTAATAAGGAATCCGGAGCCAATATTCTCCCAATCGCCTCCAGTGGCTTCAATTTGCACCACATTCTTTTCTGCTTTATGAATTACTGTTTTTAAATCGTTTCCATTAGAGCTCTCCTGTTGTATTTCGTGGGCTAGAGTACTAGTAGCTTTGATTGCATCTTGATTTACAAGGTCATTCATCCAATAGGCACCTATACAGGTTAATCCAATAATAAGTACTGTTACAATTAATGGGATTATCATTCGTTGTTTCTTCATGTAAAACACTCCGCGTTCACTTATTGTAAAAACCATGATACTTGATCTACTGAAATTTCCATCCCATCCTCTGCTTCATAATGAGTATATTCAAATTTCCCCTTTTCCCCGGGGAAGAGAGTATCAGGATAGGCATAAACCTTATTGGTATGCACCGTTTCACCATTTTCATCGCGTAATGTATAGGTAACTGAAATAGAAGTAAGCGGAACGGTTGCACTGCTTTTCAATTCTCCTTTGACAATGAAATCTCCATATTGATTTTTCTTGCCGTCAATTGCAGTAACCTCAATAGCATCGTTTTTATTCATTTCTTGTTCTTTCTTTGCTGCATTCGTAGCTTGTTCAATGCGCTGCTTCTGTGCTGTTTCAAAAGCGGTTTTTTCTTTTTCAATCGTTGTTTTCAGACTCTGAAGCTTGTCGCTCTCAGGAGCGAATCGTAAGCCATCCTCTACATAATCTCGTGCTTTTGAAAATTGCTTCTGCTTTAATTTATTATTCGCATGTGAAGCAGCGTAGGAAATAATTTGCTCTTTTATTTGAGCTGTTAATGCTTTACCTTCATCCGTTTGGATATCTTCCGCTTGCCATATAATTGATTGAAGCTTTTCGATATTAGGTTCATTGTTCATTATTTGTTGTAATTGCTCTACTTTTGTATCATTTCTTGCATTCGCAATAGATTGCACTAATTCAGTAACCACTTCTCCATTTAAGTTTCTAAGCTCATTTTCAGCATCGGCTAAGGTTTGCAGAGCCAGTTGATACTGTTTGTTTCCTTTTTCTTTCTTTGCTTGATCCATTTGCTTCTCTACATGTAATGCCAAGTTCATGAGATGCTGGTTTTCTGTTGCGGCTGTAAAAGAGCCCGCTAAATCTGCTGCCTCCTCAAAATAGGAGTGGGCTTTTTCATATTTTCCATCTAGAGCCAGTGTTTCTCCTTTTTTAAATTTCTCTTGGGCGGATGTAATGCTCATTTCGGACATAAAATAGGAAGCACCTAATGCTATGATAGACAATGCACATACAGCTAAAGGAAGAAACCACCAACGGTTAAACCCTCGTTCATTTTGTTTCATTCGTGCTTCTAAATCAATTGGAAGATGTTTGCCGCACTTTATACAGTATTCTTCATCTGAATAGGTGGGAGTACCGCAATAAGGGCAATAAGCCATCTAATCACCTGCTTTGTCTGTAAATTATAACTAAGATGCAAAAGGCTGCCATGTCTAACAGTACCCAATCTGTGTTACATGTTGGAATTTATATTCATAGAAGGGCTTTACATGTGCTAAAATAAGGATGTAACCGTTAAAGTATAATGTATCCTACTGGTACAGTACATAGGAACCAAATGCAGGAGGTGGAGCACATGTATGAAGCTATATTCGGCACAATATGTGTCATTGTGTTGCTAGTTAACATTGGTTACTGCATGTTTGACAATGGTTAATAAATGAGAAGGTCTACCCAACAGGGTAGGCTTTTTTTTATGTAATCCTCGAAACCTATTCCATACGCCCTTCCATTACTAAATTAAGGTTATTCTATAGTGATAGTCTATCAAAAAAATTCCAATATGTATGACGATTTGAATTGTAAAAAAGTTTCAACAAGATAGGCACCTTTTTTCTAGGTCATGACGATTATTAAGGTGAAAGGAGGTGATGAACAAATGGCAACTTCAACAGTAATGAACTCACAGCTACAGCTTGTGCTGGAAAACGGAACCGATGAAAAAGGTAATCCGATCCTGAAAAACAAAAACTTTAATAACGTAAAAACAGATGCTACCCCAGATCAGCTTTGGGCAGTGGCTAATGCTCTAGTAGCATTGCAGCAGCATCCATTGTATGCAGTAGAGCGAAACGATTCAAAAGAATTACAGAACTAAATAATGGACTAACTGAAAAAAAGGAGAGATTCGATGTCTAAGAAGCTTGAATTGAAATTCCTGAATGAGGATAATAAAACCGTTACTTTTTCTCTTGATACGCCAATTGAACCTGTGGATCCAGCTGCCGTTCAATTTGCGATGGATGAAATAATTAACCAAGGATGCTTCTTCTCCAGTGGAGGAGAATTGGTATCTAAAAAAGAAGCAAGAATTGTGGAAAGAACTGTGACAGAAATCACCTTATAATGGTATGAAAGGGGAGCGGGAGCGCTTCCCTTTTTCTATAATGGATGAAAGGAGTTATACTATGGGGGAGCAATGGATTGCGGTCTTATCGGAATTTGGATTTCCTGTTGTGGTTACATTTTATTTAATGCATCGCATTGAGGGAAAGCTAGACATGTTAAATTCCAGTATCCACTCGCTTGCAGAGCAACTGAAAGCAAAGTCTTAATAGGAATAAAGAAAGAGGCTCCATCCTAATCGATGCAGCCTTTTTGTCTTTATCTGGTCATATGCCAATCCTCAAAAGGATAGATTACTAATTCAGATCTTCCAATCATTTCTTCCCTTTTAACGAGCCCTAAGCCATTACGGCTATCCTTAGAAATGTCTCGATTATCTCCCATAACGAAATAATGCCCCTCTGGAATAGACCGAGGTGGGAAATCACTTGTTTGTTGAATAGCATGCTGATTTAAGTAATCTTCCTTCACTCGCTGACCATTTACATATAATTGATGTTCCTTTACCTGAATGGTATCTCCTGGGAGTCCGACCACTCTTTTTACATAATTTTTACTCGGTCGTTGTATGATGACTATATCTCCACGTTCAGGTTCACCTACCATGTAAATCATCTTATTATACATAACCCTCTCACCGTCTTCTAGTGTAGGATCCATACTAGTACCCTCTACAATAGATGTTGCAAAGACAAAGTTACGGATAACGAAGGCTAAAATGAAAGCTATAGCAATGGCTTTTAACCATTCCCACGCTTCCTTTCTTACATGCTGGCTCATGGAGAATCTCTTCCTTTCCTTACTATCTCAAGAATCAGGTACTTTTATAGTACCACATATGGAAAGAGGAAAAAGTACTTGATTTAAAATTGTGCATTCGATGGTTCACGGACTACAATTGTTGCCTGGCTATTGATTTCAAAGCATTTATTAATGATTTTCTCCAGTCCTCACTAGTATCTAAATCGATACCGTACTGCTTTGTACTGCCGTAGGATTTGAGCCATTTAATCGTACCCTCCGCTGCATATTCTTCGTCTAAAAGAGAGAATCGGACCTGTACTGTTGTTTCTTTCGACCATTCACTATTTTGTTGTAATTCTATTTTCAATCCATGTTGGCTAAGGTCCAAAATTTTCATTTCAAAAGGATTCCCTTTGGGATGTAAAGGTTGTATTCTCCCAAGTAAGGGTGTTCCAAATGTGTACCGAAAAGGTTCATTACGCTTGTAGTACATAGTGCTTCCCCTCCTTATTGACAGTCTATATGCCATATTTTATCAGGAAATTCTTTTTCCTGTAAAAGGGGAAGTAGGCTCTGGGGTAGAGAAGGTGGTTTTCACATATTCATAGATTACTTGTTCAAGCCGCTGTCCGTTTTTTATTAAACCTTGGTTGCCAAATAATACATTGAATTCTAATATATACGGTGTTCCATCGATTATTAGTACATCAAATCCAGCATGATTAATGTACAATGTTTCCGCAACCCTTCTAACCAAATCTAAACACTCTTTAGGAACAGCATCAAAGGATAAGGATCCACCTTTGGCTATATTATGATGGAATTGACCACCTTCTCCTATTTTCCAATAGCTACTTACAATGTCATTTCCTACATAGCATATTCTAGCTTCTTTCATTGAAGGAAGGTATTCCTGTATATAAAGGGTATCTGTACACTTACGGTATGCCTCGAATTCCTGGTGGCTTCGTATTAGAAAAACACCATTACCCATTGAACTTCGTGCAAGCTTTGCTACAAAGGGAAATGGGAATAAGCTTAGTATGACCTCTGCCTGGCTATCTGTATTACCACGAATTTCAGTATAAGGAACATGGTCAGGTATGATAGCCTGTAGCGCTCTTGTCATGTCGATTTTGTTATGTCCAAGGTTTATAGAGGAATAGCTAGGGAATATAGGCTTGTGAAGCCCATCCACTAAAATGGGTAATTGCCATTTTTCGGGGAATAACAATACATCTGCCTCTTGTATAACAGTCAATTGCTGTAACGTGTCTTCTGGTTTAATATAGGTTACTTGAGGAATACTGATGGTTCTTAGCGGTTGAAAAGTAACAAATTTCACTGCATATCTCACTTCCATTTTATCTCAAATTTTATTAAATCATAAAAATTATAGATAGAAACTGACGAAAAAGCAATCAATTTTTTTGTCGAATTAATGGGGAGAGAAGAGGGAGAAAAGTATGTAAATATAATTATTTGTCTAATTTTGCGGTTTCCTTTACATATCACAAGAAGGGTGCGATAATGAATAACGGTTCATTATACAAGAATTGGCAAGTTGTTGAACGAGCCAGAGCAAACGTTTGCCTTTAAGGTCTATGTCTATAGGGAAGTACATAAATAAGAAAATAGTGGAAAGCGATGTTTGCATGTGCAATAACTGTACAGGTCATGTAAAATGAAAGATATATGAAGTGTAAAAAGGTTATCATATGATTGAGAGGAGGCCCTGCTGTGGCAAACACAATTATGACAAGTCATCAATTGGCTGAGCGAATAGAATCGTTGCGTAATCGTATGATCAAAGTCGCTACAGTTAAAGGGTTTACCAGTGAAGAGTCATTGGCGATTAGTCGAGAGCTAGATTATTTACTCAATAAGTATGATTTACAACAAAGAGAACAGAAACTACATAAATTGTGAAAAGAAAAAGTAAGCAGGAGCACTGCTTACTCAGGCTGTCGAGAAAGTTTGGACAGCCTTATTTATTTCTTTTTACTTTCATTATTCACCGCGTTAATTTGTTATAATAGTTATATATTCTCTAACGAAAGGTGATTCGATGTTTCAATCCAAAAAAGAGCGTCAAAATGAAATCGAAATGGTCACGATTGAAGAGCTTGTTCCTGAAGACCATCTCCTCCGTAAAATCGATCGGTACATAGACTTCTCCTTCATTCCAGAAAAAGTGCGATCTTACTATTCTGAAGACAATGGTCGTCCCTCACTTGATCCTCAAGAAGATTGCCCTTCACCTATCAAGGGTGTGTTAGGTGAAGGAGAGTCTTTTTCGGTGAAGGGCTGGCAAATACCAGGAGACTCCTGCGGAAAAACGGGCGATCCGAGACCCCCGAGTGTGGGTTTCACGAGGAGGCTCGGGCGTTCGTCCGCGGAAAGCGAGTGGTATTTGCCAGCCCGCATACATGAAAAAAGCTTGTAGGAAACAAGGGGGTTTCTCTACAAGCTGAGTAAGCAGGAGCACTGCTTACTTTTTCTTTTCTTCCTCCACTAATTCCTCAAATGATTTTACTTTACCATGAGGATTTTGCTTTTCTTTGCGTTGACGAAGGGCTCTTTCTTTTCGTCGTTTTTGAACACTCATGTCATCACCCCTTCTCCTATTAGTGTGTGAGGGAAGAGAACTTATATAAGTGGATGTTTTTTCAAGTAGCTTTCTAATCGGTCCATTCCTTCTTTTAAGGTATCCATATCATAAGCGTATGATATGCGCATATATCCTTGTCCATAATCCGAGAAGGCATCTCCAGGCACTAATGCAAGCCCTGCTTGTTCTACAAGGTCTAACCCGAGGTCAAATGAAGTTATATCATTAATAGGGAATTTAGGGAATAAATAAAAGGCTCCTCCAGGCTTATCTAGCTCTAGTCCCATTTGTTGCAGACGGTCATAAACATAGTCAAGACGCTGCTGATATGCTTCTTTCATTTCCAGCGTATCCTTCCGGCCATATGCAATAGCTTCTAAAGCTGCATGCTGACTTACAGAAGAGGGACAAGAAACATTGTATTGATGTACTTTTAGCAATTGTTGCGCAAACCATCTCGGTGCTAATACATACCCAATTCTCCAGCCCGTCATGGAATGGGATTTGGAAACGCCATTGATAACAATCGCTTTGTCTCGTAAATCCTCAAATGAGGCTAAAGACGTATGATCTTCTTCATAGGTGAGTTCGCTGTAAATTTCATCTGACAAAAGAAATAGTTGCTTGTCGTTTAGGTAAGCTGCTAAATGTTCCATTTCCTGTTGAGACAAGGTTGCACCTGTTGGATTGGATGGGTAGGGAAATACTATACATTTGGTTTTGTCCGTAATATGCTCATCCAATAGCTCAGGTGTCCATTTAAACTGATGATTCGTTGTATCGACAAATACAGGAGTGGCCCCAGCTAGTCTTATAAGCGGTTCATACCCTGGATATACTGGAGCTGGAAGCAGCACTTCATCACCTGGAGTTAAGATAGTTCTAAAGGTTATGTCAATTGCCTGAGATGCTCCTACTGTTACAATAATTTCATCCCTTGGTTCATAGGAGAGATTGTATTTCTGTTCGACAAACGAAGAAATCGCTTCTCTTAGTGGAAGCATTCCCGCATTATGAGTATAGGTAGTATGATTTTCAGTGATAGCTCGTTTGCCTGCTTCCTTAATATGGTCAGGTGTGGGGAAATCGGGCTGTCCAATAGTTAAAGATATCATGTCCTCTTTGCCAGACACCATGTTAAAGAATTTTCGGATTCCTGATATTTCAATTTCTTGTAATCGTGGATTGATTAAATGTTTCATAAATGTACCTCCAAAATTAACAGAATGTTTATATAATTTTCACATAATTTTTTGTCGCATTTTGTTACAATGTAGTTGAATTTACTGGAAAGGAGCATTAGGATGCGATCTAAAACACTTTCATTTGAGGCATTAGTTCAACAAAATAAAAAAGCAATTCAAGCAGATAAACGCGCAATGAGTGCAGTGGAAAAAAGATTAGATCAGCGGCACATGACTATGCAAAAGACTACACCATCCAGTTAGCTGCGACACATGACATAGATAGAAAGGAAAAGTACAGCTGCCTTTTAGTTGTACTTTTCCATTGTGCCTTCATCTCTTCATATAATCCATATGAAACAGTGTAAAGTGTTTCTTCCTAAAGGAAAAGAGAAAAATGAAACAATCCTTACTGATAGTGAGTAAAATTGGATCAAAGCAACACTCCTTATCCGGAACCACTACTGATTATTTATGAATTTCTAGTACAGTATTCTCTTCATTTTCCTTTCAATGTCACAGTAATCCCCTACCCAATGCAACATTGTACTTGAGCATGTCCATTATAATAAACGGAAATTATTGTTATACTAAGTAATAAAGGGAGGATACATAATGGACAAAACTGGATTAGTGTTAGAAGGTGGAGGTATGCGTGGTGCTTATACTGCTGGAGTACTGGATTTCTTCCTTGATGAAGATATTCATTTTCCGTTTGTCGTAGGTGCATCAGCAGGTGCGTGTAATGGTAGCTCCTACGTTGCTAAACAAAGAGGGCGTAATTATGACGTCATTGTTGGCTATGGAGATCATCCTGAATACATATCGTATCGAAATGTGCTGCGAAGAAAAGGTTTGTTTGGAATGGACTTTATTTTTGATACATTACCAAACAAACTAGTGCCCTTTGATTATGACACCTTCTTTCATAGTGTTCAGAAAGGACAAACGTTTGCAGTTGGTACGACTGATGTTATAACAGGTGAGCCAATGTATTATCAAGCGTTTGACAGTGGGGACACATTACTAAAGTTAATTAGAGCCTCTAGTTCTTTGCCTCTTATCGCACCTATAATCCCTCATGAAGAGCGACATTTATTAGATGGAGGGATAGCTGATCCAATTCCGATACAGCCTTCTCTGGATGCTTTAAACCAAAAGCATGTAATTGTACTAACAAGAAACGAAGGTTACGAAAAGCAAAGAATGAAATTTCCATGGTTCTTTCGTAAAAAATATAAGGAATTTCCTATGCTGATTAAAGCATTGGAGAATCGCCATATTCACTATAATAAAAGTACAAAGGAAATAGAAGCAATGGAGCAGAGGGGAGAAGCATATATTATCCGCCCAACCGAGCCACTTCATGTAAGTCGAGTGGAGCGGAATAAAGAAAAATTGCACGCTCTCTATGAACAAGGATATGAAGATGCTGCCCGTCATAAGGAAGCATTGGAGGAGTTTCTTCATAAGGATACCTCACAGGAGCTAGCGGAAGTATAGCATTTTGATTGCCAGGCTTCTAAAAGAGCTTAACGATTATTTGTTAGTAACGGCTTGTAGTATGCTTCTACGAGCTTTTTTCATCTTGTCAGCCAATAGGTCATTGCAATCTAGAAATTAGTTATAGCAGGAGGGATTGTTCTGAGTGAGTCGATAGTAGCCCAAATAGAAGAAGGTTTGAAAAAGGCAGCTTCAGAAGAGAATAGACCAGCTATGGAAGCTTATATGAAACACCATTTCCCTTTTTATGGCATCAAAAGCCCTCAGCGGAAAGAGGTTTTATCACCATATTTACGAACTGCAGGAAAGTTACCATATGAGCAATCAATTCATTTAGTATATTCTTTATGGAAAAGACGTGAAAGAGAATTTCAGTATGCTGCTCTTGCGATTTTCGAAAAGCAAAAGAAAAACCTTCCTATCACAGCCAAAGAGGATATACTCTATTTCGTTACACATAAATCGTGGTGGGATACAGTAGATCATCTTGCAAGTCATATGTCAGGTGCATACTTCCAACATTACCCTGAACTGCTATCCTCTACTCTACAACAATGGATTACGGATGAAAATATGTGGGTAAGACGAACAGCACTACTCACGCAATTAAAATACAAAGATAAGACGAATAAAGATTTATTATTTTACCTAATAGAGGAATGCATGGATGAGAATGAGTTTTTTATTGAAAAGGCTATTGGCTGGGCATTACGGGAATACTCCAAAACAGATAGCGAAGCAGTTGAATCATTTGTTGCCCGTCAATCCTTAGCCAAGTTAAGCGAAAGAGAAGCTTTAAAATGGCTGCAAAATCAAAGACGCAAACAAAAATAGTAACGAAGCATAATTCAGAGGATGACCGTCTACACTGGTAACATATTTAATTACAATGGAGGTTGTTGTGTGGTCATTCTCTATAGTTCAGTTAGTAACCCTAGCAATGGAGGGTGGAGGGATGTAATCGTTATGGGATATGAAAAACTCTCTGTTCCTTTCCTTCTAGCGTGTGTTTCCCTCATTCTGGTTTATTGTATTATACGCCCAATTATATATGTAGCCATGAAATGGGAGTGGGATCGTTTCCTTGCCTATTTTCTAACATCTATGATTATTCTCTCTGTCTCGGTTAGTTTAGGAGTAGTATTTTCCATGCATCAGGCAGTATTTGCAATTGTGTTGTTTGGGCTTGTTCTTCTATGTAAGCATATCTTTGAAAAATGGGTAAGCTATAAACAAAATGCATCTGCTTCCTTGCCCTCTTCATTAAATCGAAAAAAATCGATTATACAAAAATAAATCGGAAAGGATAAGGGCATTCTTCCTTTAGGAGGGATATTTTGATACTGTCTGCGGTTATGTTTGGATCGATTGGACTTGTCCTGGGCATAGTGATATTTGTAAGTATCATTGTTATTTTAGTAAACATAGTTACCAGTATATGGGCATACAGAGATGCGCAGCGTAAAGGGAAAAGTAAAGAATTTGCCCTAATTGTATTAATAGGTACGCTGTTGTTTCCGATATTAGGATTAATAGTGTATGTCATCATTCGAAACGACTGAAATCGATGGGCAGCCATCGATTTTTTATGTTTGGAAAACGATTATCAGTAATTATTTAAAAAGTGGAGTATAGGTATATATACATAAGGGGAGAGCAGCTCAATGATTACGAATGATAAAGGAATACTGTTAGAAAGCGGAACAAATGAATTAGAGGTGGTTGAATTTGGCATTGGGTCTAATCGATTTGGCATAAATGTTATTAAAGTGAAAGAAATTCTCGTTCCAACACCTATTACGAATGTTCCACATTCTCATCCCTCGGTGGAAGGGATTATTGAGATTAGGGGAGAGGTAGTACCAGTAATTGATGTTGCACATTTACTTGGCTATGATCCATCAGAGCAACCGAAGCTAGATAAATTTATTCTAGCAGAATTTAATCAATTAAAGGTAGTATTTCATGTTCATACCGTAACCCAAATTCATCGCATCTCTTGGGGGGACATTGAAAAACCAGATAAAATGTATCAGGGGCTCGACTCCTATATTACGGGTGTAATTAAAATAGAAGAAGAAATGATGCTTTTGTTGGATTATGAAAAGATGATAGCGTTAATTAATCCAAAATCCTCTATAGATAAAGAGAGCATTCAGGTTCTTGGCAACAGAGAACGATCGAATAAACATATTATGCTGGCGGAGGATTCAGAGTTATTACGGACAATGCTAAAGGAAACGCTTCAGGAGGCAGGCTATTCTCATCTTACTTTGTTTGAAGATGGGAAGGATGCGATAGAGTATTTAGAGAATCTCAAAAATCAAAACCAGCCTATTGAAGAACAGGTACAGCTCGTTATTACTGACATTGAAATGCCTCAGATGGATGGTCACCATTTTACGAAGCGGTTGAAGGAAGACAGCTCCCTCTCGGTTCTACCTGTCATTATTTTTTCATCCTTAATTACCGATGATTTGCGTCACAAAGGGGAAATAGTAGGAGCCAATGCTCAAATATCTAAGCCTGAAATTGTCTCATTAGTAGAAACTATCGATCGACTTGTATTATAGAAAACGAGTTAGATTTTCTGGTGGGTGAGAGAATGTATGCCTAGAACAATGGAGAGCAGGTAGTGCTTAGCCTGACAAAGCAGAAAAAGACTCTTCTTCATAGGTGGATGAAGGAGAGTCCTTTTTTAGCCGACATGAAAGGGCTGTTTTAGTTCGTATATTTTTAGTGGACTCCTCTACAAACTGAGAATTTGTACTTTGAAGCAGGACAATTAATACGTAACATCTTCATGTAGGGATTGATACCATTTTGTAATTTCCTTATTTAGTCCAGCTGGTGTTTCTGAAAATGGGGCGTATTTGTTTACTATAATTTTTTCTTCTTCTGAGAGACGGTCATACTTGTCTTTAACCTCTTCTGACCACTTCATCATTTGAAACAGCTCATACATAAAATCTTTCATCTCTGACATACACTATCCCTCCTTATCACGTTTATTCACGTTTGCTAAGAGGGATAAACATTGCGATGTGTTATAGACTACCTTTTCCTAGTGTGGTTCTTATTCCAAGTGGTGAGTTGCCCCCATGGAGAGAAAGGAGAAATAGTTTGAGGTTGTTTCTTCTTCTGTTTAGTGCTTGGTGTTTCTTCCTTGTCCCATTGTAAGTACTGATACAAAACTTTCTTAGCTTTAGATAGGGAAAGAGAAGGTTTTGGATTACGGTACGTCTGATCTACATTACCAAGGTGCTTCATGGTTTGGAAATCTTCTTTTTTGGGAGGGATATGAAAATAATAATCGGCAACTTGAACGAGTAGCGTTGAATGTTGATGGCTATATTTAGGGTGGTCAGAAAAGTGGAGTCCAACTTTTTTGGCCAAATTTTGCTCTATCAGTTGTTCGATTGCTTTTTTCTTTAACGTATAGAGCTGTTTAGGCTCTGGTGCTGTTTTAGCGTGTCGATTTACTACGAATATGGCCTGGGCCAATTCGTTTGTGGAAACCTCAGGTTGCTGTTTTTTCACTAGTTATCCTCCTTACATATAACATGGTGATTTGTCTATATCGTACAGAAGCTTTGCTTGAAAATCAAATGAACAGCCAAAAAGCTATTAAAAAACGCTTTTTGGCCTAGGATGTTTCTATTGAACATATTCTTTTAGCTGGTTTACAAGCGCATCTACATTTTCAAACTGTGTCCCTTCAAACCTTTTAATGGCATTTCCCTCTGGTGTTACGATAAAAAGACTAGAAGAATGAAGAAAATCGTAACTGGATTCATCTTCTTTTGCGTTTTGCCGTGGTATTTTGTCCACTAAGGATTTGAATGATGTTTGGGAGAATTCTTTAATGCGTTCAGGTGTATAGCCAGTAAGCGCATCCCAATTAGAGAAATCTCCTCCTTGTTTTTGTATGTAATCTTTTAGTACTTGCTTTGTATCATATTCCGGGTCAATGGTGAAAGATACAAAACGTACTTTGTCCTCTAGCCCGGCTTCTTTTATTTTCTCCTGAGCTTTTGCCATATTAGCAGTCATAGGAGGGCATGCGGTAGTGCAATTGGTAAAGATAAAGTCGGCTACCCAAAAGGTCCCTTTTAAATCTTCATTGGAAACTGTTTCGCCGTCCTGGTTCTCGAATTCAAAGTCTTCAATTTCATATGAGAAATCGCCCTCATAATTTTTAGAACAAGCACTTAATAGCATAGTACCTGCTAAAATAATAAACATAAGCCAAGTATTCTTTTTCAATATGTATAACCTCCAAATGTTATTCTGGAAATAGTTTATCATGGAGAATAGCTAAAAAGCTATGGAGAAAACGTGACACTTCTGACATACATATGGCAGCAAAGAAGAAATCCCAGCACACACAGTGCAAGGATTTCGATGACATATACACGTCCTTAATATCCAGGTCCGTATGGTGCTCCATATCCTGGTCCACCATAACCTCCACCAGGTCCTCCGTATGGCCCGGGTCCCGGTCCATATCCCGGCCCGCATGGATATCCATAACAGGGGTATGGATAAGGAGGGCGAAAGAAAAATGGACTAACTGCCAATCCAGCTAAACCCCCAAGCACAAATGGGAAGAACGGCCCTGGGAAAAAGCGTTCATCTTTTCCTGGATATGGTGCTCGATACGGTGTTGGAAGAGGTCGAGCATTTCTCGGATAAAGAGGGGCGTGGTACATATATTGTTGTGGCTGCATCCTATTCTCTCCCTTCTATAGGCTTTCATAACATCATATGAAAGAGGAAGAGTTGTGCGCCTGTCCTGTCTTTTATATTCCCTAAAGTCATCCATCCTGTTTTTGTGCGGTAAGTGTATGCACTGTGAATTCTGGTTTACATAAAAATCGATAAGGAAGTCTGGTGGTGCCTAACCCTCTGCTCACATACAAGGATTGATTGGAACGAATAGTATGCCAGCCCTCCACATATTGCTTAGCGTAGGGGGGAGTTACCATATGACCTAGAAATGGTATTTGTATTTGCCCACCATGGCTATGCCCGGACAACTGAATATCAAAAGGCTCTCCCTTGATATGCTCTACATAATCTGGTTCGTGACATAACAGCATCGTAAACGTATGCGCAGCCTGTGGTGGAAGTGCTCTTGAAATGTCTGGTTTCCCGAGCATCACATCATCAAGGCCGGAAACAATAAATTCCTCCCCATTGTAGGTTAGCGTTTTATGTTGATTCTGTAATAGGGTAAAGCCTCCTTTTTCCATATAGGTAGCAATAAGGTCTGTGCCGTATCCTCCATGATCATGGTTTCCGTATATCCAAAATTTACCTAATGGCGCTGTGATCGAATCTAATAGACTAGCTGCTTGCTCTAGCATTTCAAAAGAAGCTTCATTTGGTGCATCGAATAAATCTCCTGTAAATAACAGCAGATCACACTGCTGTTTGTTTATGTGGTGGACTAGCCTTTCAAATTGTGTAATATCATAATGGAACCCGAGATGGGTGTCGCTGAATTGAAGCACTCGTAAGCCTTCGAGCTGCGGAGGTATGTTTGAGGATATTATCTTTTCCTCCTGCACACTAAGCATGGACGGTTCCATGTATTTTGCGTAATAGTAAGAGCCTCCACTTAGACCTAACAAACTGATAGCTCCACCAAGCATCCGTTTCAAAAAGCTTCGGCGATTCATTTTATTATTCATTATATTCACGCTTTCTAGTAGAAAATCATCTCTGTTAGTCTATGAAATAGATAGAAGCATTATAGCATATTTCCCTTTGTAACCTGAACGACTAGGTGAGAGATATTCATTTTTATATTTTGAAAGGGTTTTCAATAGGTGGTGAAGAATTCAATGAAGAAGGAGGGATACATATGCAAAATGAAGTTGTTATCGTTACCGGTGGATCTAACGGTATGGGATTGTATATGGCGCAAAAATTTGTTGAAGAAGGTGCTAAGGTAGCTATCACTGGCAGAAACAAGGAAAAATTAGAAGCTGCTAAAAACGAGATTGCTGCTGGTAGTGTAGATCGAGTTCATACTATTGAAATGGACGTACGTAAGCCTGAGGATGTACAAAGAATGGTAGAGGAGACAGTGGACCATTTTGGAGCCATCCATCACTTAGTCAATAATGCTGCAGGTAACTTTATTGTACCAGCAGAGGAAATGTCCATTAATGGCTGGAATTCGGTTATTGATATTGTTCTAAACGGAACATTTTATTGCAGTAAGGCCGTTGGTGACTATTGGATTGAAAATAAAATTGAAGGAAACATATTAAATATTGTGGCTACCTACGCATGGAACGCTGGGCCTGGTGTGATGCATTCAGCCTGTGCCAAGTCTGGTGTATTAACGATGACTAGAACGTTAGCTGTCGAGTGGGGATATAAATACAATATCCGTACCAATGCTATTGCCCCTGGACCAATAGAAAGAACGGGAGGAGCAGATAAGTTATTCCAGTCAGAAGAAGCAGCAAAACGAACACTAAATTCCGTGCCCCTTGGAAGATTAGGGAAACCGGAAGAAATTGCCGACCTAGCACACTTTATACTTTCTGAGAAAGCTTCCTATATGAATGGGGAGGTAGTTACATTAGATGGCGGTCAGTGGTTAAATTCATACCCTTTTTAATAGGTTAATCCGTTTCGACAACAAGAACTAACAAAGCCTATATCAAAAAAATAAACCCTGGCAAATAAGCCGGGGTTTAAATGATATAGAAGAAAATCGCAAAAAAGTGAGCTACCGTGCCAGCGATAACAAACAAGTGCCAAACAGCATGATGAAAGGTAAAGCCTCTCCATACATAGAAAATAGTGCCAATGGAGTACAGAATACCACCAATTACGAGGAGGACCAATCCTCCAAATGCAAGCTTAGCCATAAGTGGGTTCCATGCAAAAACAATAATCCATCCCATCATGATGTAAAACAGGGTGGACAAAACGACGAACTTCTTCACAAAGAACATTTTAAACACTACACCTGCAACGGCAATGCCCCAAACGATACCAAACATTGTCCATCCCAGTGTTCCTCCTAATAAAACGAGCAGTATAGGAGTGTAGGTACCAGCAATAAATAAATATATAGAAGCATGGTCGAGTATTTCAAAACGATCCTTCCATTTACCAGACGGCATAGCATGGACAAGGGTGGAGGCTGCATACAGAGTTATCATCGTTGCTCCATAAATAGCTACCGAAACTATGTCAACTGGGCTTCCATTAAGACTTGCAAATACTACAAGCAATACAAGCGCTGCAATACTCAGAATCACTCCGACACCATGAGTTATTGCGTTAGCAACCTCTTCTTTTTTGGAAAATACGTGTGTCTCCACTCAAAAACCTCTTCCTTTTATCGAATTATTTCCATTATATCTCTTCTTGGGTCCTACCTCCAAACGAATCGTTTAACCTTAACAAAATCTAAAGATAATCTAAAGCATTTGTGAAAGATAAATGGTTAAGATAAACAGGAATTATAATAAAAAGGAGGAATTATCCTTGAAGAGAAAATCTTTCATGATACCGTTCGTTCTTCTGCTTTTGACTACTCCGCTGTCAACCCAGGCATCAGCAATGACTATTATTGATGCTACAGGTGTGGCGAAGGCAGCAACGGAATCTGCTCCTAAGCATCGTCATCAAAAATGGAAAGCTGCTCACATGATGAAATCTATAGTAACAGAATTGGATCTGACAAAAGAAGAGGTGCAAGAGTTTTATGCTAAAGGTTCGACGTTAAAGGAAGTGATTACGGCTAAGGGAAGGCAACCAGACGAGGTGAAGCAAGCCATTTTGAGTAAAAAAGAGGAGCGCATGAATGCCAAAGTAAAGGAAGACTGGATGACCGAGAAGAAAAAAGAAGCCATTCTAGAGCATTGCAGCTCGTGGTTTGATGAGCATCTTAACCAACCTTTACCTAACAGGAAACAACATAAAGAGGAATGACGAAGCCCAGGTTTCCTGGGCATTTTACGTGTGATAATAGAATAGCTGTGCTATGAAATAATTAAAACAGCAATGTCCTGCAGCAAAAAGTGGAAACAGGGTCATGATAATAAATACTACCCTAAGCTTAATTGTTGTTTTACAATAGGAATAACCTATAAGGAGGGGCAATAGAAATGATGGAACAAACCAAAATTTTATTTGTAGATGACGATCAGGCCATAAGAGAGTCCGTCACTTCTTATTTATCGAATGAACAATTTGAGCTGCTAGAAGCTAGTGAAGGGAAAGAGGCAATTGATATCATCTCGGCTACTGCTGTTGACCTCGTTTTATTAGATATGATGATGCCGGGGATGGATGGTATGACTTGCCTTCGAGAAATTAGGTATAACTTCCCTGCTCTTCCTGTCATTATTCTAACAGCCAAGACTGATGAAATAGATACGCTTCTTGCACTGGAAATGGGGGCAGATGATTACATAACTAAACCGTTCAGCATTAGAGAGGTAACAGCGCGTGTCAAAACGCTGCTGCGCCGTAAAGAGGTGTACAAAGGGACGGAAGTGGAGAGCAGTAGAGGAGTAGAGTGGATTGAGCGTGGCCCCGTTTCAATCGATCCTGCAGCGTTTGAAGTGAAAGTAAACGGGGAGTCATTAAAGTTGACCCCAACAGAGTTTACGTTACTGCATACCCTTGCCGAGAAACCAGAGCGAGTGTTTTCAAGAATGCAGCTGTTATCTAGAGCGATGGGAGATGCATATTTACAATATGATCGTTCCATTGATACACATATGAGCAACCTGCGTAAGAAACTCTCTGATGCATTGGGAGAAAAAGCTCCCATCGTGACCGTTCATGGTGTTGGCTATAAATATGGAGCATCTTCATGAATTTGAAGGGGAAAATTGCTTTGTCCTTTCTGACAGTGATTTTATTATATGCAGGGGTTCAAGCTTACTTTATGAACCAGCAAACTAAAGAAGCGTTTCGGTCTTATTTAACACAGGAGGATAAACAAAAGCTGACAGGGTATTATCGTTTCTTTCAGGATAAGGTTAAGAATGCCGGGATGGATAGTATAGAGGGAAAAACAATTCAAATTAGGCCGCCATTCCTAGAGAAGAATGGATCTTTGTTTGTTGAAAAGCAGTTAGATCATGTGCATGTTGCAAATGTTGACAAAGTCATTATCGCCTCTGACCAAGAAGAAAGAATCGGGGATACGATTCCAGATTCGCCTACCTTTCAAAAGGAACTAACCTTGAATGAGGAGACGGTTGGGTACGTTTGGCTTGAAACAAAAACGAGCGGCATATTTTCCAAAATAGAAGAATCCTTTATTGATGGACTGCAGCGTGCTTCCCTCTTATCGTTCATCGTAGGTCTTGGTATTGCCTTTTTAGTCAGCTTGTTCTTAGTGAGAAAGATAACTTCTCCTCTGAAAAAGCTCACACAGGATGTGCGTCATTTTTCGGAGGATTTTTCAAACAAGCCTGCTCCACTTCAAACAAATGATGAGTTTGCTGTTCTGTCTAAGGCTTTTCTAGCGTTGTGGAACAAGATTGAAGAGAATGAAACGATAAGAAAGCAATTAGTAGCAGATGTTGCCCACGAGTTACGTACACCATTAACTGTCCTCATGAATCGCTTTGAAGCGATACAAGATGGAATTGTAGAGCCAAATCAGAATGAAATGGCAAAGATGTATGATGAGGTGTATCGTTTAACTCGCCTCGTGAATGATTTACAGGAGTTAAGTTTGGCGGATGCTGGCCGGTTAACATTAAACCCTGCTTCCACCAGTATTAATTCCTTAGTTCTAAAAGTGATAGAAGCAATGAATCCACTTGCAGAACAGAAAGAAGTAGCCATTATCCCTCATTTACCTGATGAACAGGTTATCGCAGATATTGATGAAGACCGCATTCGCCAAATAATTATTAATGTGATTGGAAACGGAATTCGACATAGCCCTTCCGGAGGAGTGTTAACCATAGCATTAGAACAAAATGAAGACTGGATTAAAGTACATATAAAGGATGAGGGAGAGGGGATCGCAAGAGATGAGCTCCCATATGTATTTGAGCGTTTTTATCGTAAAGAGAGATCGCGTACGAGAACGAACGGAGGAGCAGGCTTAGGGCTTGCTATTGCGAGGGGCTACGCGGAAGCTCATAAAGGTACGCTTACCGTCACCTCAACAATAGGAGAAGGGAGCTGCTTTACGTTATCCCTGCCAGTTGATTAGTAAGGAGGAAACAGGATGGATCCGATGGATGTTATGGAGCAGCTGGACCAAATCAAACCAGCTTATCAGCCTATATTTTCTGCAATAAAGCATGATGTAATGGGGTATGAAGTGTTAGGGAGAATAAAGGAGAATGAGGAATGGGTTAGTCTTGGGTCTTTCTTTCATGATTCTCAAGTACCTGATGAATTTAAGGTGGAAATTGATAATAACCTGCTAACTCAAGCGGTACAGGATTTAATGGATAAGGGAGATACGAAAAGTTGCTTGTTTGTTAATAGGACAGCAAAGCAGTTAATGTGGGATGGAGAACATCTC
Organism: Pontibacillus salicampi; assembly: GCF_042434395.1. Taxonomy (NCBI): domain Bacteria; kingdom Bacillati; phylum Bacillota; class Bacilli; order Caryophanales; family Bacillaceae; genus Pontibacillus; species Pontibacillus salicampi. The sequence goes on from NZ_JBHLTP010000002.1 coordinate 100,807, forward strand.
ATTGAAACGTTAGCACCCTTCCACGAACAGGGGTTTGCATATCACAGAATTGTATTGGAAATAACAGAACATGATTTCGATGAGGATTTCAAAAGCCTTTCGCATCTCCTTTTATATTATAAAACGTTTGGTATTCAGATAGCCATCGATCGAGTTGGAGAGAAAAGCTCTAACCTAGACCGGTTGCGACAGCTTGAGCCCCACATTATTAAAATCGATAGTAAAATACTTCGAAACAATGATTCTAGTAATCATCAGGACATACTGTATTCCTTATCTTTCCTGGCTAGAAGGATTGGGGCTGCTATGTTGTTTGAGAACATTGAAGATTCCTTCCAGCTGTATTACGCTTGGAAACATGGAGGGAGATTTTACCAAGGGTATTATTTGGAAAGACCATCCTTTTCTTTTTTAGATGCCTTTGCGAGAGAGAAGCTTATTAAGGAGCAGGTAGATTCATTTATCCGGAGGGAAAAGAGTCTCATCGAGGATCGAATAGCATTTGTTTTGAAATGGGACCAGCGGATGCGAGGACTTCTTGACTATTGGAGCGGTAACAGGAAGGTAGACTCCTTTATAGAAAGAGTGGCTCGTTATTTCGATGAAGAAAGTTTTCGTATATATGTGTGCGATAGCAATGGACAACAAATATCCTCTAACTATCGTAAGTATGGGGAAGAATGGGAAAAGGAAGCGGACATAGTGGGGACCAACTGGGCGTTTCGGCCGTATTTCTTAGAGAATATGGTACAAATGAGAACGTGGAATAAAGGGAGGCTCTCTGACCTCTATTCAGATATTGATACAAGGGAGATGGTTCGCACATTTAGCTTTCCGCTCTCAGCTCATTTTTATATCTTTATTGATATCCGGTATTCTTACATTTATGAGCATGAATGTTTATTGATTTAATTTAGGATCTCCAGGGGGAGGTCCTTTTTTATTGGAAAGTGTGGTTGTGTAGAAAGGAACTATTATTGCTTTTCCTGCCTTAATCTTCTTGTAGATAACGATTCCTGAACAACTCCATGTGACTATTAAGAAATATAACGATGCCAAGCGTCAACATAACTAGACAATAGACAGCTTTTTTCGTCAAATAGTTGAGCAAGTAGTTTGGGAGAAGCGGTAAATACAGTCAGGGCTTGTCATATCATGAAAGTAATTTACGAACGAATAATCAGCTTTTGCATATCATATATTGGTAGAATACTAGATACAATGAGAAAGAAGGGATTGCCCATGCAATATCATTGTCCTCATTGCTGTACGTTGTACACAGAGTCAGCTATGTATTGTGCTAGGTGCGGCCATCAGCAATTAGTACCTATTAAGATTGAGGTTCAAAAGCAGGATGATAGCAAGAAACAATAGGAGGAGATTCCTCTCCTCCATAACTACCTTACATACAAAAAAGCGCCTAGCATATCGAGGTTCTAAAACGAGCGGCTTCATTTCAGGAGGGAAGGGAGACTGGTCGTAATTTATAGGAAAATATGCTACACTGTAAAATGGGAATCGAAGAAATGGAAGTACTCATATGCTTGGCTCCTCCATGTGTGAAACTAGAAGGAGTGTAACACAGTGATTAGTGTTCAAAAAGAAGGATTAGAAAAATATTCCATGCAGGAGATGATGATACCTTCAGAAAAAGTAGCTCATGTCCAAGGCGGAAACCCAATGGAACATGCGCTGTTAGTTCTGGTAAAGTCTGGTTATTCGGCAGTCCCTGTATTAGATGCTGAATACAAGCTGAAAGGTATTATTAGTAAAACCAATATCATTGAAAATATGCTTGGTGTAGAGCAATTTGAGTTAGATTGCCTTTCTGAGATGACGGTAGAGGAGGTCATGAATACAGATATTCCATACCTGAAACCAGAGGCTACTTTCTCAGATGGACTGCATTCAGTCATTGATCATCCATTTGTGTGTGTAATTGATGAAAAGGGCTATTTTGAAGGAATTCTAACAAGAAGAGCTATTTTAAAACGAATTAATCAACATATTCACACGAATCATGAATCATAACAAATTGTTGGATCCTCTTTACTGGATCCAACAATTTTTATATTCATAGAGAGTAGTTAATACAACACACGTTCTGTTATTTTTGACTTGTGTGCCTTCTTACACTCTTAGCTATAGGAAGTTAGGCTTGTCACTGCTAGCTTTTATTTGATAAAGTAAAGGAATAAGTGAGATTTTTCTACATAACAAGGAGGACTAGACATGGAACAAATGGATGCAAATGAAATTATTTCGTTTATTTCAAACAGTACAAAATCAACACCTGTCAAAGTATATATAAAAGGTGATAATCTTAAAACATTACATTTCGGAGAACACGTAAGAGCGTTCGTGGACAACGAAACGGGTGTTTTATTCGGGGAATGGAAAGACGTTGAACCTAAATTAAAGGAGCATGAGGCTGCTATTGAAGATTACGTCGTGGAAAATGATCGACGCAACTCGGCAATCCCTACTCTTGACTTGAAGAACATCAATGCTCGAATTGAACCAGGTGCTATTATTCGCGACCAGGTAGAGATTGGAGATGGTGCAGTTATTATGCTTGGTGCAGCAATCAATATTGGTTCTGTAGTAGGCGAAGGTACAATGATTGACATGAACGCAGTACTTGGCGGACGTGCGACAGTTGGTAAAAATTGTCACATTGGTGCTGGTGCAGTATTAGCTGGTGTAATTGAACCACCATCTGCCAAGCCCGTTGTAGTAGAAGATGGGGTTGTAGTAGGCGCTAATGCGGTAATCCTCGAAGGAGTTACTGTTGGCGAAGGATCTGTAGTAGCATCTGGTGCCATTGTAACGAAAGATGTTCCACCTAACACCGTCGTAGCTGGAACCCCTGCGAAGGTTATAAAAGAAATCGACGAACAGACAAAAGGAAAAACAGAAATTAAACAAGAACTACGTAAATTAGACAATTAAGCAATGCAAAAGCAGGAGAGGGTTCTCCTGCTTTTTTTATCATTCTTATACATTCGGAGGTGAAGGACATGAAGCCAGAACAGCTCATATCCATTAGAAGAGATTTGCACCAAATACCTGAACTAGGGTTCCAAGAACATAAAACACAGCAGTATTTATTAGAATACATTTCAACGCTCCCTAAGGACCATCTTGAAGTTCAAACGTGGAAAACGGGCATTTTAGTTAGAGTAGCAGGAACACATGCTAGTAAAACGATTGCTTACCGTGCTGATATGGATGCTCTTCCTATCCAGGAAGATACAGACTATGCGTTTCAATCTATCCATGAAGGGTATATGCATGCATGTGGTCACGATTTTCATATGACTATTGCTTTAGGTGCCTTAACAAGATTAGCTCACGAGCCTGCAGAGCAGACAGCCTTATTCTTGTTTCAGCCAGCCGAAGAAGGGCCTGGTGGTGCATTGCCAATGCTTGAGAGTGAGGAAATGAAACAGTGGTGGCCAGACATGGTATTTGCCTTACATATTGCACCCGATTTACCTGTAGGTACCATTTCTTCAAGAGAAGGTCTATTATTTGCCAATACGAGTGAGCTTTTCATTGACTTCCATGGAAAAGGCGGTCATGCTGCATACCCACACTTCACCAAGGACATGGTATTAGCAGCAAGTCAATTCACTGTACAGGCACAGCAAATCGTCGCCCGTAATGTTGATCCGCTTGATTCAGCCGTCGTTACGATTGGGAAAATTACGGGCGGTTTCGTTCAAAATGTTATTGCTGAACATGCTAGACTAGAGGGGACATTGAGATCCTTTCAAGCCAACACAATGGATTTATTGAAGGAAAGAATAGAAGCGTTGGCAAACGGCATTGAAATAAGCCAAGGCTGCTCCATCTCTATTGATTACGGCTCCAATTACTATCAGGTAAAAAACAGTAAAGCATATATCCAACCACTACAGGATATAGTGGAAACGGCTGGATATACTTTTAAGGAAGCTAAGCCAGCAATGACTGGTGAAGATTTTGGGTATATGCTTCGTGATATCCCCGGATTTATGTTCTGGCTTGGAGTGCATTCACCATACGGACTCCATCATAGCCGTTTACAGCCGGAAGAAGAGGCGCTGCAGGTTGGGGTGGATGTAGTAACCAATACAATCCGCAACATGACAGTGTAATCAGCGCATACCTTCAAGTAATAAGGACAAACTACTTGCCGAAGGACGTTGTCCATCAAACTACTTAGGAGGTATGGGAAATGGCTAAGATCGGCATTGAAGGAACACTGTCGGATGTGCGTGAAGCACTTCAATCAAAAGGATATGAAACAGTAGATTTAAGAAGTGACAAAGACGCTGAAACCTGTGATTGCTGTGTTATATCGGGACAGGACAAAGATGTGATGGGCATGACAAACGCTGTAACACAAGGCTCTGTCATCAATGCACACGGTTTAACTGCAGATGAGGTATGTCAGGCAGTCGAAGAGAGAAGTGCAAAAGCATAAAAGTACGGGCTGACTGTTTGATAGTCAGCCCTTTCATCCATTATTTGGCTTTATATTATAGGGAGAGGTCGTCATGATTGCATTTAATCTTTCATTAGTAGTTTTACTTATCATTCTTACTGCATTTTTTGTTGCGAGTGAATTCTCCATCGTAAAGGTTCGAAAATCAAGGCTAGAAGCGTTATCCCAAAAAGGAGATAAGCGTGCCGATCTAGCCTTAAAGCTAGTAAGGAATCTCGACGATTACCTATCTGCTTGCCAGTTAGGCATCACAATAACCTCCTTAGGACTTGGCTGGCTTGGGGAGCCTACCATCCAGAAGCTGTTGGATCCATTGTTTGAACCCTTCGCTATTCCGAGCGCACTAAGTCATACGATATCTTTCATTATTGCTTTCTTCATCATTACATTTTTACATGTAGTGCTTGGTGAGTTAGCCCCAAAGACTTTGGCCATTCAAAAGGCAGAGGCTATTACTCTTATTATTGCAAGACCGCTTGCCGTATTTCACAAAATCATGTTTCCTCTCATTTGGCTGTTAAACGGTTCATCTAACGTACTTATTCGGATGTTTGGATATCAAACCGCCAAAGAGCAAGAAGAGGTCCACTCGGAAGATGAATTACGGTATATTTTAACGCAAAGCTATCACCAAGGTGAAATTAGCCAAGCAGAGTATAAATATGTAGACAGGGTGTTTGAATTTGACAACCGTACAGCTAAAGAAATCATGACACCGAGAACAGATATGATAGTAGTCGATATCAACGATAGTATGTCAGAAATAATGGAAATCATGAGACAGGAGCGCTATACAAGGTATCCCGTCATTAAGGAAGATAAGGATGATGTTGTCGGGGTTGTTCACATGAAAGAATTGTTTTACGACAGCTGTGATGATACGAATGATATTATGGAATACGTCCGACCAGTTAAGAAAGTATTTGAGAACCTGCCTCTAAGAGATGTCCTCGTAATGATGCAGAAAAATCAAACACATATGACCGTCCTTGTAGACGAATACGGCGGAACCTCAGGAATTGTAACTGTCGAGGATATTCTAGAGGAAATAGTTGGAGAAATAAGAGATGAGTTTGACCAAGAGGAAGAATTGCCAATGGAAACTCTTCCTAACGGAAACAAGCTTATTGATGGAAAAATGTCCATACAAGACGTAAACGATTTCTTTAACCTTGATTTGGAGCACGATGAAGTGGACACCATTTCCGGATGGATTATGATGCAGGATATGAATGTTATTATTGGCAAAGAATTTACCGTAGGGTCGTACCTTTTTAAAGTAAAGGATAAAGAGGACTCCCATATTACAAAAGTAGAAATCAGCGAAAAGCCTGAGCAGAAATAATGCTCAGGTTTTTATAGTTCAATAGAGAGAGGAACACATAGGGAGAAGTGAAGAAAAGCGAAATGTTGTTATAAATCCTATGACAAGAAACAGGAAAAGCCGCTCCCCTTGAAAAAGGGAAACGGCTTTTCTTGTTTAGACGCTGCTGCTTATTCGTCTTCTTTCTTATAAATATTAACCTGATGAGGAAATGGTATTTCGATTCCTGCATCATCAAATGCTTCTTTAATTCGTTTACGCAAGTCACGTTCTACTGCCCATTGCTGCATGTTTTCCGTATGACCTAGTACACGTAAGACGATGTCAGAGGAGCCAAAGCTTTGTACCCCTAGTACATTCGGTCCGTCTGTAACACGTTCATCTTGCTGAAATTCATCGCACACTTTTTGTAGAACGGCCATGGCTTCATCGATATTTTCGCCATATGCTATACCAATATCAACAAGAGCACGCATGTTTCCGCGTGTGTGGTTGCTGATAGTTGAAATATGGCGGTTTGGGACAAAGTTCAAGGTCCCGTCAAAGCTGCGAATTTTAGTCGTTCGAAGTCCCACTTCTTCCACTACTCCGTTCATTCCTCCAGCAGTAACATATTCATCTACCTCTACTTGTTTTTCAAGTAGAATAAAGAACCCTGTTACCACGTCACTTACTAACCCTTGTGCACCAAATCCAATAGCAAGGCCGATGATACCAGCGCCTGCAATTAATGGTGCAAGGTTAATATCAAATAGACCGAGGAGGGTAGCAATTAAAATAAATCCTAGAACGTAAGAATAAATATTCAAGATGAGGCGTTCTAACGTTTTCGAACGGCCTTCTGATAATTTTTGTTTGTTACCAGCTCCGTTGATAATTCTGGAAATAAGTCGTTTACCTATCGGGGAAATGATTACATATACAAGTAATACAAGTCCGATTTTAAGTCCAGCAGATATAACAGAATCGAGAAATGCTGTCCAACTGAAGTCTCCATCTACAAATAAGTTCATAAAATTCCCCTTTCTATATTCAATTATGTAGTGACTTATGATAAATACTATACCTTACATGCCTTGCCTTTTTCAAACATACACCTACAAAACGACAACACACCTGTATCGATTTCTATTAATAAATTCACTATTTGCCATTGCTCTAAACCTTAAAGTAAATATTCGTACACAGAAGGATGCTATTAGAGGATAATCAGGTTTTATTCTAAAGTCACTGTTAAAGGTCCAAGCTGACGTTAGGGTGATCCATACTTCATTTCAAGATCGTGAAGGTACGTTTAATGATTTTTCGAGGGAAGTATCATCTGGAGAACAATCCTTTTCCGGTGGTCCTATTCGTTTAGGACCACCTCATTGCAGCCTGATTAACTAGGCTACATAAGTTATCACATACACGTAGCGCCCACCATTATATTGTAATGAAAAAATCAACCACAAGCATTAACAATGCCATGTACTACCATCTCTAGCTGTATAGGAAGCATATTATTTCCATTGTTGGGGAATTTGTTGTTTAATGAGAAAGGAAGTGGGAAAAATGATTACGGTTGGTGGCTTTATGAGCAGAGTGGCTTCCAGATTAAATTAATTTTAATCTGATATTGACTAAAAAAAATGGCTTCGTTATAATAGCTATTGTGGTTGAAACAACAAAGCCTTATAGCCATCATGGGTGTTTTCACTCAACCTTAATACTTACAATTTAACGGAGGGATTACTCATGGCAGAACGTATGGTAGCAAAACAAGCGCCACGATTTGAAATGGACGCAGTTATGGCTAACAAAGAATTCGGTAAAGTAAGCCTTGAAGAAAATATGAAAAACGATAAGTGGACAGTTCTATTCTTCTATCCAATGGACTTCACTTTCGTATGCCCAACTGAAATTACAGCAATCTCTGATCGTTATGATGAGTTTGAAGATTTAGATGCAGTTGTTATTGGTGCATCTACTGACACCGTTCACACTCACTTAGCATGGATTAACACAGGACGTGATGAGAACGGTCTAGATGATGTTGCTTATCCACTAGCTGCTGATACAAATCATCAGGTTTCTAAAGACTATGGTGTACTAATTGAAGAAGAGGGTATCGCACTTCGCGGCCTATTCATTATTAGCCCTGAAGGTGAATTGAAGCATGCTACGATTAACCCGGATGAGGTTGGTCGTGACGTTGATGAGACGCTTCGCGTACTTCAAGCACTACAAACTGGCAGCCTTTGCCCTGCAAACTGGAAGCCAGGTCAAGATACTCTATAATAGTCAATAAGGGAATGACAGGGTCTAACTAACGAGTTAGACCTTTTTCCTATCATCATATCGAGAGATTTCTTGATAAAGGAGGATATCTAATGAAACTAAGAACACCAATGCCAGAATTAACAGGAGCAACAGAATGGATTAATGGGGAAGTGAGCAAGGAAGATTTGCTTGGTGGCAAACCGACACTTATTCATTTCTGGTCTGTAAGTTGTGGAACTTGTAAAGAAGCAATGCCGAACGTGAACGATTTCCGTGATCGTCATAGTGATGAATTGAATGTAGTAGCTGTGCATATGCCTCGTTCTGAAAAAGATCTAGATATAGATCAAATTAAAGAAGTAGCACAAGAGCATGGGATTACACAGCCTATTTTCGTGGATAATAAACATGCTCTGACGGATGCTTTTGAGAACCAATATGTACCTGCCTATTATGTATTCGACTCTGAGGGCAACCTTCGTCACTTCCAAGCTGGCGGTGGCGGAATGAAAATGCTCGAAAAGCGAGTTAACCGTGTACTTGGCAATAACGAAAAATAAGTAATATGATTTCCTGGTTCCAGTGAGGGGCCAGGATTTTTTATGTTGAATGTCCCATTTCTTTTGGACACTTCTCCGTCTAAAGCAGTAGCAACAGTCCCTTCTTGAGGATGAATTTTTTAAAATGTGAAAAAATTAAGTCAAAACGGTGGAAATTTATTTCGGAACTCGATATATTTAGTAGTACGTTACTTTATTATTCGTAGCCAGAAGGAGGGGGAATATGGATACGTTTAAGAAATTGAAAGAGTATTATTTACCTTTTAAGCATTACTTCTTCATTTCACTTGTTTTTATCCTACTTGTGACAGGGATTACGGTTGTCTATCCTGTAGTTCTGCAAAAAACAATTGATGATGTAGTAACGCCGGGACAGTTTGAGCTGATTCCGTATATATCAGCAGTGTTTATCGGTCTTATGATTATTAAAGGAATATCCACTTACCTGCAACAATATCTCGGCGACTTATTTGGTATTAAATCTGTTTATACATTAAGGGACGGATTGTATAAGAAGCTGCAGCGTCTGCCATTTCGATACTATGACAACGCAAGAACCGGGGATTTAATGTCCCGTTTAACTGCAGATGTAGAGGCATTTCGATTTTTTCTATCCTTTGGATTTGCTGAACTGATTCGAATTACTTTGCTAATTGTTATCAGTTTAAGTGTAATGTTTTACTATTCTATCCCACTAGCGCTTGTAACCATGGCAGCCATGCCATTTCTGGGAGTAGTGGTCTATCAATTTGATAAACGGGTTCATCCGGCATTCCGTGGTATTCGTAAAGCGTTTGGTCGAATGAATACTCGGGTGCAGGAAAATATTAGCGGGATGAACACTGTAAAATCTTTATCTCGAGAAGACTTTGAGATTGGGCGGTTTGTCGATCGTAATGATGAATACCGTTCAAATTATATAGGCACAGCGAATATTTGGGCTAAATATTTTCCGTTAATGGAGTTTATCGGTAATGTTTGTGTAGTAGCGCTGCTTGCTTACGGTGGCTATCTAGTGATGGGTGGAGAATTAAAATATGGTGAATTAGTCGCTTTCTTCAGCCTGGTTTGGTACATTTTAGGACCATTAATGAATTTAGGCTTTGTTATTAACCTATTCTCACAGGCGAAAGCATCAGGTGAGCGCTTGCTAGAAATATTAGAAGCTTCAGAGGATATACAAGAAATAAATGCACCTGTAAAGAAGACTAGATTAGATGGTCATGTGCAATTTAATCATGTCACTCTAAAATATGAAGAAGGGGACGATCAAGCACTGAAAGATATAACGTTTGATGCCCCTCCTGGTAAAACAATAGGATTAATCGGTGCAACAGGTTCAGGCAAAACGAGTATTACGCAGTTAATAACTCGATTTTATGAGCCAGGTGAGGGAGAAGTCCTTATCGATGGTAAGCCAGTTCACGAATACGCATTAAAGGAATTGCGAAGTAATATTGGTTTTGTCTTACAAGAATCCTTCTTGTTTTCCACCACTATCAAAGAGAACATCGCTTATGGTAATCCGAAAGCAGAAATGGAAGACATTATGGATGCTGCTAAACGTGCTCAGGCACACGACTTTATTATGGAGATGCCTGAGGGATACGACACGTTGTTAGGAGAACGGGGGATGGGCTTATCTGGTGGACAGAAGCAACGTATTGCAATTGCCAGAGCTATCTTGATTAACCCTAGTATTTTAGTACTTGATGATGCTACATCAGCAGTGGATATGGAGACTGAATTCCAAATTCAACGAGCATTACGAGAGGTGATGGAGGGGAGAACAACCTTTATTATCGCCCACCGTATTTCTTCCATTAAGCATGCAGATGAAATTCTTGTATTAGAGGACGGTAATATTGTAGAAAGAGGGGTCCATGAAACGCTATTAGAAAACGGGGGTCCCTATCAAAGAATCTATGATATTCAGTATCAGGATAAAGAAGCTATTATGGATGCTGCAAAAAGCTCATGAAAGGAGGATTGTCATGGCTGGAAGAAGAACTAAAGGCTCTGACAAATACGTCAGTCCCCATTTAAAACGATTTAAATACACTCAGGACCAGGCTATTGATAAGCCGTTCAACTGGAGCCAGATGAGAAGGCTTTTAGAATACGTTAAACCATATTCCAAAAACCTTCTCCCGTTAGGCATTCTTGCTATGCTTGTCTCTACTCTCGTACGTCTGCTTGTACCAGTGCTTATTGGTAAAGTGGTCATAGATGTAGCGATAAAAGAACAAGATACGAACCTCCTCATACAATTAGTTGTTGGAATTGGAATAATGTATCTTCTCAGCTACGTTGCCAATGCACTAAGAATAAGGTGGGTCAACATACTTGGACAAAATGTAATTTATGACCTTCGAAAGCACCTATTTTCGCATGTGCAGCGCTTATCGCATCGTTTTTTTGATTCTCGAAGCGCTGGGTCCATTTTAGTTCGTATCATGAATGACATTAACTCCTTGCAAGAGCTATTTACGAACGGAATTATCAATTTGTTAATGGATATAGTTACATTATTCGGTATTTTCATTATATTGTTTGTACTAAGCCCTAAGCTTGCTCTTGCTATTATGGTTATTCTGCCTATTATGTTTTTCATTTCTACCAAAATGCGAAAACGAATCAGACGGTCCTGGCAGGATGTACGCATTCAACAGTCACGCTTGAATTCTCATTTGAATGAGAGCATTCAAGGAATTCGTATAACACAATCTTTCTCTCAGGAGCAAGAGAATACAGAATACTTCGATGGTGTTAATACGGATAATTTTGAAAGCTGGCGTAACGCAACGAAAAAAAGTGCGATGTTCAGACCGTTTGTAGAAATGAGTAATGCAATTGGTACTGTTATTCTTATATCTTTTGGAGCCTATCTCATCATACAAGGACCGGAAAATGGCGGGATAACGATTGGTACCTTTGTATCCTTTGCGTTCTTCTTAGGAATGTTCTGGGAGCCTATTTCAAGATTAGGTCAAATGTATAATCAGTTATTAATGGCTATGGCAGCATCTGAACGAATTTTTGAATTCCTTGATGAGGAGCCAAACGTGGAAGAAAAATCTGATGCTGTATCCCTAGAGAATATGAAAGGGCATATTACATTTGATCATGTACAGTTTGCCTATGATGAAGATCGCATTGCACTTCATGATATAAATTTGGAAATGAAACAAGGAGAGACGGTTGCTTTAGTGGGACATACCGGAAGCGGAAAGTCCACTATAGCTAATTTAATCAGTAGGTTTTATGATCCGACAAAGGGCAGTGTAAAAATCGACGGTCATGATTTACAAGATGTGCAAATCCACTCCGTACGTCAGCAAATTAGCGTTGTGCTGCAAGATACATTTATTTTTTCCGGAACGATTATGGAAAATATTCGGTTTGGACGTCCGGATGCAACCGACGAAGAAGTCGTAGAAGCTGCTAAAGTGGTAGGAGCGGATGATTTTATTCAACGCCTCGGAAATGGATATGAAACAGAAGTAGAAGAACGAGGAAATGTATTATCTGCCGGGGAACGCCAGCTGCTCTCCTTTGCTCGAGCATTGCTAGCTAATCCTCGAATTTTAATTTTAGATGAAGCTACAGCAAGCATAGATACGGAAACTGAAAAGAAAATCCAGCAAGCCCTGCAAAAACTGTTAAAGGGACGCACAGCAATCATTATTGCCCACCGTTTATCAACTATACGGGAAGCAGATACTATCTTTGTTCTAGAGCACGGAAAGATTTTAGAACAAGGTTCTCACCAAGAGCTGATGGCGTTACAAGGAGAGTATTTTGACCTTGTAAAAACTCAATTTCAAATGTTGGATGCTATGTAAGGTAATCACCATTCCTGCGGGGGATGGTGATTTTTTTATGTAAGGGTACATGTTAAGCAATGTTATGGTTACCGTTAACCCTTATCTAACCAAACTCCTATTAGTAGCTGCCATCTCTAAGTGGGATGCTACACCCCCTTTCCCCCGTTATCCCTTTCGTAATTATCGACACCTCCTTTTACAACCTTTACTGATAAATCCTTTCAAAAAACTGTCACATTTTATTAATATTTTGAGATATTAAGGAGTTTAATCCCGTATTTCCCACTTACTTCTAATTTAGTGACGAAATTATGACATATTTAAATGCAACCGGTAACAGGTCTGGATGTTCTGGTATTATGGCATGAGGGGATTTTGGCTAATGAAATCCTCTTTAAATATAAGACACATTCTTGATGAATTAATACTTATTAGAATTTTAAGGTAGGTGACAATACATGAAGTTGTTAAAGCACTCTTTTTTGCTTAGCTCACTGGTACTGTTTCTAAGTGGATGTAGCTCACTGCCCGTACTAGATCCAAAAGGGCCAGTAGGGGAAGCGCAAAAAGATCTTATCTTTTGGTCTATCTTCTTGATGCTTGTCATCGTAGCAGTTGTATTTGCATTGTTTGCATTTATGATTGTGCGATACAGGGAGCGTCCTGGGTATGAGGATCACGAGCCTGAAGAGATAGAGGGGAACACATGGCTTGAGATTTTTTGGACTGGCATTCCGGTCATTATTGTAATTCTTTTAGCAGTGCCAACTGTTAGGACGATATATCAATTGGAGGAACCTCCAGAAAGCTCCAAAGACAAGGAACCGCTCGTTATCCATGCTACTTCTGCAGATTGGAAATGGTTCTTTACTTATCCGGAGCAAGGGATTGAAACGGTAAATTACCTTCATATACCAGAGGATCGCCCTATTTTATTTAAATTAACCTCTGCAGACTCTATGGCTGCACTATGGATTCCGCGTCTTGGAGGACAGGAATATAATATGGCTGGTATGATGAATGAATTGTACCTACAAGCTGATGAGCCAGGAGTTTATAAAGGAAGAAATGCGAACTTCACAGGTAGAGGGTTCACAGAACAACGCTTCGAAGTATTTGCTCAAACTCCAGAGGAATTCTCTGCATGGGTAGAGCAGACGCAAGAAGAAGCACCAAAGCTAACACAATCACAGTATGATGAATTGCTTATTCCAGGACACGTAGATCCACAGGCATACTCGTCTACACACCTTGAATACGTAAACCATGCTAAAAATGCAGAATACGTATTTGAAGCATATGAACGACAAGGCTACGATCCAGAAGAAGCATTATCACACTGATGAAGGAGGCGATAACAGATGAAATTAGATGAATTTTTCGTCACAGGTGAGCCGTTGATTTACGGAGCTCAAGTTTCTATCGTCCTGACCATGATCGGTGTTGTTTTTGTATTAACAAAATATCACAAATGGACGTGGCTTTGGAAAGAATGGCTTACCACCGTTGACCATAAAAAACTAGGTGTCATGTACATTTTATCGGCTGTATTGATGCTATTCCGTGCAGGCGTAGATGCTATGCTGATGAGGGCACAATTAACATTTCCGGAATCTGGGTTTCTAGATTCTCAGCACTATAACGAGATTTTCACCACGCACGGTACCATTATGATTATCTTTATGGCTATGCCGTTTTTAATTGGACTTATGAATATCGTTGTTCCTTTGCAAATTGGAGCTAGAGATATGGCATTCCCTTTCTTGAACTCGGTAAGTTTCTGGACATTCTTCATGGGGGCTATGCTGTTTAACGTGTCATTCGTTATTGGGGGCTCCCCATCTGCGGGTTGGACGTCTTACGTACCACTGGCTAATAATGATTTCAGTCCAGGGCCTGGGCAGAATTTTTATCTGCTTGGAATACAGGTAGCTGGTATTGGAACATTATTGACGGGAATTAACTTCCTTGTCACGATTCTTAGAATGCGTGCCCCTGGCATGACCTTAATGCGCATGCCAATGTTTACATGGTCTACTGCCATTACATGTATTCTAATAATCTTTGCCTTCCCAGTCCTAACGGTAGCACTTGCTATGATGACGATGGACAGAATATTCGGCTCCCACTTCTTTACATTAATGAATGACGGGATGCCGATGTTATGGGCCAACCTATTCTGGATTTGGGGACATCCTGAAGTGTATATCGTTATATTGCCTGCTTTCGGGATATTCTCTGAAATAATCAGTACGTTTTCCCGAAAAAATCTATTCGGTTACAAGGCTATGGTGTATTCTATGGTAGTTATTGCACTGTTAAGCTTTATCGTATGGGTGCACCACTTCTTCACTATGGGTGCTGATGCATCTGTTAACTCGTTCTTCTCCGTTACGACAATGGCGATTTCGATTCCAACGGGTGTGAAAATTTTCAATTGGCTATTTACTATGTATAAAGGCCGAATTAAGATTAATACAGCTATGCTATGGGCACTTGCCTTCATCCCGAACTTTGTCATTGGCGGGGTAACAGGTGTTATGCTTTCTATGGCAGCAGCTGACTATCAATATCACAACACATATTTCCTAGTATCTCACTTCCACTATGTGTTGATATCCGGTACTGTATTTTCATGTTTCGCAGGACTGTATTACTGGTATCCGAAAATGTTCGGACATAAGCTTAATGAGAAAATAGGGAAAGTAAGTTTCTGGTTATTTGTCATTGGATTTAACGTTTGCTTCTTCCCGATGTATTTCTTAGGGTTTGCCGGGATGCCAAGGCGTGTGCATACGTACACAGAAGAATCAGGCTTCTTCGAGTTAAACTTTGTGGCTTCCATCGGTGGGGCTTTAATGGCACTAGGATTTATTGTGCTAGTGTACAATATTTATTATAGTGTTCGTTACTCAGAAAGAATTACAACAGGCGATCCATGGGATGGTAGAACGCTAGAATGGGCTACTCCGGCTCCTGTACCTTTCTATAACTTTGCTAAGACTCCTGAAGTACAAGGACTTGATCCGTATTGGGATATGAAGAAACAAGGAAAAGCAGAATTGGACTTAGATAAAGAAGAGTTAGAGCCGATTCACATGCCGGATTACTCTAGTGTGCCAATTATCATGTCCACCTTCTTATTCATTTCCGGTTTTGGACTTGTATTTGAATGGATGTGGATGGCCATTCTCGGAGCAGTGGGTACGATTATTACAATGATAATCCGTTCCTTTGATCCTGATGAAGGCTACCATGTCGAGGTGGAAGAAATTAAAGAAACAGAGCGCAAGGTGCGCGGAGAGGAGGCGTAATCAATGGGACATGCAGAAGCAATAGATCCAAATAAGCCGCTTGAATTACAAACGGAAAAGAACCGTTTAAATATCCTCGGATTTTGGATATTCCTAGGAGCAGAAGTTGCTCTTTTTGGAACATTATTTGCTGCCTATTTCGTCTTAACCGGACGCTTGGCAGATGGCCCAGGTCCAGCAGAATTATTTGAAATAAAGGGTGTCCTTATTGAAACGTTCATCCTTCTTACAAGTAGTTTTACATGTGGTTTAGCTATCCATGAGATGCGGCGGGGCAATAAGAAGGGCCTCATGATTTGGTTTATCTTGACGCTGTTACTAGGGTTAGGGTTCTTATACTTTGAAATTGAAGAATTTATCCACTATGTCCACGAGGGTGCCACCATGCAAACGAGTGCCTATTGGACTAGCTTCTTCACACTGCTTGGCACCCACGGGGCTCACGTGAGTTTAGGTATTGGCTGGATGATAATGATTTTAATCCAATTAGCACGTCATGGTCTTAACACCACTACTGCTAGGAAAGCGTTCATTATTTCCTTATACTGGCACTTCTTGGATGTCGTGTGGATCTTCATCTTCACAGGTGTGTATTTAACAGGGATGGTGATGTAAATGAGTAATCAGCAAAATCATGATCATTTCCCATGGAGTCACGTAATCGGCTTCGCATCTTCAATTGTATTAACGCTTATTGCCGTTTGGGTTGCTTTATACTCAAGCTTCACCACAACAATGATTCTTTGGACGATATTAATCCTTGCTCTTGTTCAAGCTGGAATCCAGCTATTCATGTTCATGCACATTAGAGAAGGAGATAGCAATACGCAAATAGGTACTATGGTGTATAGTGCGATTATAGGCGTTATCATTGTAGGTGGCTCTGTATGGGTTATGAATGCAATGATGAGCGGAATGAATATGTAGCAGACGAAACAGCCCATCCTTACAGAGGATGGGCTGTATTATTGATGTGAAGTTACGAAATTCGTTTTGTGATGAAAGGCATCTTATCGAAAATTCTGTTGCGTGTCTGCTCTTGCTGGAAGAAAACGATATAGAAGGCATAGTGCGCATATACGATATTTAACATAAATAGAATGAGCAGAGACGTATAGGCAAGCCCTGTAACAGATAGAGAGGCAAACTCAACAATAAAGTATGCCCACATTCCAACGATAAGAGGAAGCTGAATTAGAGCTGTTGTACGATGCTCCAGCCATAAGAATAGGGGGGTGATGGTTGCGAATATAACATAAACTAGTAAGACATCCATTTATAATCCACTCCTTCGTGGCAATTGTGTCTATTTTGTGAACTTTATCTTATCAACACTATACCAATATTTTCATTGATTGAAAACCCTTTCATTCAATATTCTTCACTATATTGTCACATATATATCTATGCATATCTCTTGTATCCTATAAGACTATTCTTTAGACTGGAGATACGAGAAATAATGTGAAGTTAATCACATATAATGTGAAATGAGTCACAAAATTGTCATCAGTTATTCACCATTATTTCGTTTGCATCCTTTATCCTTAAGGGTATTAGATAATAGAATTCACTTTAATAAGTACTTTAACAATGATTAGGTAACAAGGGGAGGCAGCTAGATGATGGAACTAGATAGTGCAATGTTAAGCAGAATGTTAACGTCTATGACATTAGGCTTTCATATTATATTTGCAACCATCGGAGTTGGAGTTCCGCTTATGATCTCCATCGCTGAGTTTATCGGTATAAAGAAAAACGATGCACACTACACGCTTTTAGCTAGAAGATGGACAAGAGGCTTTATTATTACGGTAGCAGTGGGGGTTGTGACAGGCACAGCCATTGGACTACAACTGTCTTTATTATGGCCAAGCTTTATGCAAATAGCAGGGAAAGTGATAAGCTTACCATTATTCCTTGAAACATTTGCTTTTTTCTTTGAGGCTATTTTCCTCGGAGCTTATTTGTACACATGGGACCGGTTTAAGAAGCCCATTTATCATTGGCTATTATCCATCCCTGTATTTGTAGGTGGAGCACTTTCTGCATTCTTCATTACAACGGTCAATGCGTTTATGAATACACCGCAAGGATTTGACCTGGAAGGAAAAACGCTTGTAAATCTGCAGCCGCTGGAGGCTATGTTTAATCCTGCAACGCCGACAAAGGTGTTTCATGTCTTAGCTTCGAGCTATTTAACATCTGCAGCTATTCTTGCAGCTATTACAGCGTTTATTATTTTGAAGAATAAGTCTACTGATTATCATAAAAAGGCTTTAAAGCTTACTATGACAGCCACGTTTTTGTTTGCTATCTTAACGGCTGTAGCAGGGGATTTGTCTGCGAAATTCTTAGCTGAGGAACAGCCTGAAAAACTGGCTGCCGGAGAATGGCACTTTGATACTGAGGAAGGAGCTGACTTAGTTTTATTCGGTACACTCTCAGAGGACAACGAAATAAAAAATGAGATACGAATACCTAATGCACTCAGCTTTTTAGCTCACGGAGATTTTAACAGCGAAGTAACAGGATTAGATCAAATACCTGAAGATGAACAGCCGCCCCTATGGATTCATTACATGTTCGATTTGATGGTCTCGTTAGGCATGTATGCACTTGGTGTTTCTTTCTTATATTTAGTACTGTCTAGATTTAAGCGCTGGAGTGAGCATAATAAATGGCTATTGTGGTTGATTGTGTTAAATGGTCCACTGGCTATGCTTGCAATTGAATTTGGCTGGATATATGCAGAAGTAGGTCGCCAGCCTTGGATTCTAAGAGGTTATATGAAGGTAGTGGAAGGAGCGACAACTTCCCCGCATGTCGGATGGATGTTCCTGCTATTCTTATTGCTCTACATTTTGCTTGGAACCATTTGCACACTAGTGCTCCGTAAATTGTTCAAGGATAATCCGGCTGAAGCTGAATTAGAGCACCGCTATCCTGAAATTGCGGATGGAGGTGGTAAAGAATGAGTTATGAATTAATCGGAATTACAGTCCTTTGGATATTTTTGTATGGGTATTTAATTGTTGCATCTATTGATTTCGGTGCCGGATTTTTTGCCTATTATGCAAAGCAGACAAAGCAAGATCACATTATAAATAAATTAATATCTCGTTATTTGTCACCGGTATGGGAAGTTACGAACGTGTTCTTTGTATTCTTTTTCGTTGGACTAGTCGGCTTCTTTCCCGACACCGCTTATTACTACGGTCAGACGCTGTTAGTACCGGGGAGTATTGCCATTATCCTATTAGCAATTCGCGGCTCCTTTTATGCCTTTGAGAATTATGGATCGAAGCAAAGTAATGTGTATATGTTCTTATATGGAGCTACTGGGCTGTTTATCCCAGCAGCTCTATCAACAGCGTTAACCATCTCAGAAGGAGGTTTTATTGAGGAAACGGCAGACGGCGTACGGTTATTAACAGGTGAGCTCTTAACAAGCCCTTATTCCTGGAGTGTAGTATTTCTAGCAATTGTGTCCGTACTGTACATTAGTTCTGCATTTCTAACCTTTTATGCGAATCGAGCAAACGATATGGATGCTCGGGAATTAATGCGAAAGTATGTGCTCTTTTGGAGTTCTCCGACTATCATTGCCAGTCTTACTACGTTCATTGCAATGAGTCAGCATAATAATGAGCATTTCGAAAAGATGCTCGACCTCTGGTGGATGTTTGGAATATCGGTAGCCTTTTTCCTTGGTGCTGTTTTCCTTATCTATCAGAAGAAAAACTTCGGACTCGCCTTTATCTTCGTAATGATGCAATTCTTTTTCGCATTCTTTGGATATGGCGCTGCTCATTTACCGTACCTGTTAACCCCTTATATTACGTTAGAAAGCGGGGTAACAAATGATGCGATGGGCCTTGCCCTTGTTATCGCATTTATAGCAGGACTGCTGCTTTTAATACCATCGTTAATCCTTTTGTTACGTATGTTCCTATTCGATGCAGACTATGTAAAAGGAAAAAAATAACTAACAACACATCTCTTGCTAATGTAGCAGGGATGTGTTTTTGGTTTCTTTAGAAATGTATAAGTGGGAAGCAGGTGTACCTTCTTTTCTCTTGCCTTTTGTGATAGACTTGTATCGGTATGATTACCTACAACATATTTAACGTATAATGATAATAGATAGGGATAGAAGATGGGGGTTAAGGGTTATGAAGAAAGAATATGCCGTAATTGGCCTTGGTCGCTTTGGGGGAAGTATTTGTAAGGAGCTTAGTCGTGAAGGAATGGAAGTACTGGCCATTGATGTTGATGAAGACAAAGTGAATGAATATAAAGACATTGCTTCCCATGCTGTTATCGCTGACTCTACCGATGAGAATGTGTTAAAGGAGCTCGGAATTAGAAATATTGACCATGTAATCGTTGCGATTGGTGATAATATCCAGGCCAGTATTCTCAGTACATTAATGTTAAAGGAGTTAGGAATAAAGAAAATTACAGTAAAGGCTCAGAACGACTACCACGAAAAGGTATTGAATAAAATTGGGGCAGACCAGGTTGTTCATCCAGAAAGAGATATGGGGAAGCGTATAGCTCATAACATTATCTCTAATAACGTATTGGACTATTTGGAATTGTCCGACGATCACTCTGTAGTAGAGGTGAAGGCCGGGCATAAGATGATAGGTAAGACATTAGTTGATTTAGATATCCGCGCTCGTTATGGTTGTAACGTTGTCGGTATTAAACGAGATAGAGAAATTAATGTTTCTCCGATGGCAACAGAAACTATCCTAGACGGAGATATCCTTATCATTATCGGAGAAGACAGGGACATCTCCAGATTTGAGAAAAACCTTGTTGCTGATGATGACTAAGTAAAGACGTGTCTGGATGGTTGGTGTACCGAATTATACATTGATAGTACCAGGCTCCATTATGTCAATATGAGGTCAACAACTTCCAATCAACCCATTTACAAACGAGTTGAACGAGGCGAATACAATATATAATACTTAATATGCCCATAGGAAAGCCAGTTGATGGTTTTTCTATGGGTTTTTTTGTTACATTACTTAGTATAAGTAAGGCTTTGGCTACAAAATTGTACATAAATGAAGGCAAGTGGTTTCCTTTTCCAACATTAAGGTAATACGTAATAAAGACAGCTTATTACCGTAATTTGGAGAAAGGATGACGAGCCTTGTTTGAAAAACGAACTGGAGAATTATTGATTGATGTATTACTAGAATGGGGGATTAATCACATTTATGGTATGCCTGGTGACTCTATAAATGAGCTAATGAGTGACCTCCGCAAAAGGGAAGCAGACATACCCTTCTATCAAGTTCGTCACGAAGAAGTTGGTGCATTATCGGCAGCTGCCTACGCGAAGCTAACCGGAAATGTAGGAGCGTGCTTGTCCATTGGGGGTCCTGGTGCTATTCACTTATTAAACGGACTATATGATGCTAAAGGAGATAAAGCACCCGTAATAGCACTAGTTGGTCAAGTGCCTAGTGAAGAAGTTGGTACTGGAGCCTTTCAAGAAGTCAATTTAGAGCGGATGTTTGATGGAGTGGCGGTCTATAATAGACGAGTACAAAGTGCAGAACAATTACCAGATCTCGTAAATCAAGCAATCCGATCTGCATACGTAAATAAGGGTCCAGCAGTGTTAATCATTCCCGATGATTTATCTGCAGTAAAACAAAAATCCAAACCAGCATTGACCTCCTCCACCTTAGGGGAAGCGGATATATTTCCTTCACACGATACATTAACAGAAGCACGAGAAGCGATACAACAAGCCGAAAAGCCGGTTATATTAGCTGGAAAGGGCGCTGCTCATGCATCAGAAGAACTATTAGCCTTTGCAGAAAATATTCAAGCGCCTATAGTGCTTTCGTTGCTAGCTAAAGGGATTATACCTGATAATCATCCTTATAATCTCGGTCAGCATGGACAAATAGGTACAAAGCCAGCGTATCATGCTGTTAAAGAAACAGATTTGTTAATACTAATAGGGACTTCCTTTCCTTACCGTGATTTTCTGCCTGATCAAACGAAGGCCATTCAAATAGATAGAGATCCCAATAGAATTGGAAATCATTACCCGGTGGATATCGGCTTAGCTGGGGATAGTGCTAAAACATTGCAGTGGCTCGCTGCAAACGTTAGAAAACTGGAAAATCATAGCCACCTGGAAAAATATCAACAGCAAATGCAGGAATGGCGTGTGGGTGTGCAAATGCAGAAAAGAGAAACCACTAACCCGCTTGTAGCACCACAGGTTATGCATGCATTGGAGAAGGTGATGAGCGAGGATGCTATTGTGTCCAGTGATGTTGGTAATGTGACAGTATGGATGACAAGATTCCTACCGCTCGTACATCAAAGAATGGTCATATCAGGCTGGTTGGCTACTATGGGGTGTGGGCTTCCTGGGGCTATTGCTGGTCAAATTGCTTATCCAGATAAGCAGGTAATTGCTATATGTGGGGACGGTGGCTTCTCCATGGTAATGCAGGATTTTGCTACGGCAGTAAAATATACATTACCTATAAAAGTAGTCGTGCTTAATAACAGCAAAATAGGTATGATCCAGTACGAACAAGAAGCAATGGGCCATCAGCATTACGCTACTGAATTAGGGGAGATGGATTTTGCTTCATTTGCTGAAAGCTGCGGAGGAGAGGGATATCGTGTCAGTCAATATGAAGACTTACATGCTGCAATGCAGAAAGCATTTTTGTCTAATAAGCCAGCTATTATTGATGTATGCATTGATGACCAGGCTCCGTTACCAGGTAAAATTGGCTATCAGCAAGCATTACAATACAGTAAGTTTCTAGCTAAGGAATTTTTTGAGAAGGGTAAAATAGAACCGCCTCCAATTAGAAAAGCATGGAAGCGACTAACTTAATACAAACAAAAAGCCCCGGTTTAATAGAACCGGGGCTTCTGTCGTATAAGAAAGGCATTGTACTTATTAAGAGGTTGGCAAACGTCCTATGGAGAGTTATACCTCCATAATGATCGGTAAAATCATAGGTTTGCGTTTTGTTTTCTCGTAAAGGAATGGGGCAATTGTGTCTGTGATTTCATTCTTAATCTCAGACCACTGAGTTGTACGTCGCTCCATTACCTTATCTAGATGCTTCGAAACTAGTTTTTGCGCTTCATTTATGAGGTCTTCTGATTCGCGCATATATACGAACCCACGGGAAATGATATCGGGTCCTGAAGAAATCTGGAATTCCTTCATGTTAATGCTCACAACGACAATGACCAAGCCTTCTTCAGAAAGGATTCGGCGATCTCGTAAAACAATATTACCAATATCACCAATTCCATTACCGTCCACATAGATGGAGCCGGAAGGAATCTTACCTGCTATCATTGCGTTATCCTTGCCTAGTGCAAGTACATCACCATTGTCCATAATAAAGCAATTGCTAGGATCCATCTCGATATCCTGTGCTAGCTTGGTGTGCATTTTCAACATCCGGTATTCACCATGAATCGGCATGAAGAACTTCGGCTTCATTAACCGTAGCATGAGCTTCTGTTCCTGCTGTCCACCGTGACCGGAGGTATGAATATCGTTTAAGGAACCATGAATAACTTCAGCACCTGCACGGTATAGCATGTTAATCACACGACTCACGCTTACTGTATTACCTGGGATTGGGGAAGAAGAAAATACAACCGTATCTCCAGGAATAATTTGAATCTGACGGTGAGTACCATTTGCAATACGGGAAAGGGCGGCCATCGGCTCCCCTTGTGATCCAGTGCAAAGAATAGTTACTTCATGACTCGGTAGACGATTGATTTGACTATGGTCGATAAATGTATCTTTCGGTGCTCGAATATAGCCAAGCTCAATCCCGATATTAATAGATGCTTCCATACTGCGGCCAAATACTGCTACTTTTCTGTTGTGCTGAACAGATGCTTCCACTACTTGCTGAAGTCTGTGTATGTTGGAAGCGAAAGTGGCGAAAATAAGACGCCCTTTAACTTTACTGAAAATATCATCAATACTTTGTCCAACTTTACGTTCAGACATCGTAAATTCTGGCACTTCACTATTGGTGCTGTCGGATAGAAGGCATAATACTCCTTCTTTGCCGATTTCAGCCATTTTGGTTAAGTTTGCAGGTTCACCAACTGGGGTGAAGTCAAACTTAAAGTCTCCAGTGTGTACAACATTTCCTGGAGGTGTTTTTACTACAATGCCCAAGGAGTCAGGAATACTGTGCGTAGTACGGAAGAAAGTCACAGATGTTTTACGGAATTTGATAACGTCGTCTTCTTGAACCGTATGAAGTTTCGCATTTCGTAAAAGCCCGTGTTCTTCCAGTTTATTTTTAATAAGTCCGATCGCTAATTTACCCCCATAAATAGGGATGTTTAATTCTCTCAACAAGAATGGGATACCGCCGATATGGTCCTCATGCCCGTGAGTTACAAATAGTCCTTTAATCTTATCCTGGTTTTGAACTAGGTAAGTGTAATCAGGAATCACATAGTCAATACCAAGCAGTTCATCGTCTGGGAATTTAATCCCCGCGTCGATGAGGACGATTTCATCCTGGAATTGTACTCCGTATGTGTTCTTTCCGATTTCACCAAGACCACCTAGTGCAAAAACAGCGGTTTGGTCGTTTTTAACAAATTTCATGGACTATAGATTCTCCACTTTGAAGTCTTCGGATTGCTGCTCATAAGCTAAATGATCCTCATCCAAAGCTTGAATATATTCAATATTTAATTTGCGATCGGCTAGTTTGGTACGTACTTCACGTTCTGTTTCAGCATCCACATAAGTGCATGTAGTGCGTTCACGTACTGGTGCTTCCTTAGACTCCTCCTGATAGAGTACTTTATAAATCATAATTCGATCTCTCCTAACATCCTGGTTATTTCCGTATTCTTGTCCTTGTTCCAATGATAGCACGTTTTGGCTTTGTATGGTAATGATATAATGCACATCAAGAGAAGGTTAAAGTTGAAACGAATTTACTTTAAGATATGTTAAGCTAGCAATTTGCGACTCATTATGTCTTTCAAACGCTTCTTAAGCTTTTCCTTCAAACGTTTTAACATTATATCATACAACCCCTTTCCTTATACGAAGAAAAGCTGTATAAAAAAAACGTTCTGCCGATCATTTCCCTCTTACTACTAGTATAGTATCTTTTCCTATAGAATTGAATAGTCAGGTAGTAGAGAATTTTAAATTCTTTATTTTTACAACCTGTTTAAACTGGACTAAAGGAAGTACAAAACCCGTGCCTTTGGGCATCTTACCCATTATTATGCTCATGTTTCCTGAATAGCTTACATATAATTTATTTTTTCTATTATGATATTTATTTCAACTATTCGGTTCTGGAGTAATCCCTTCCATAAAAATTCAGTAAAATGAAGAGCTTTGCTAGCTACTGGCAAATCACTTTGCTTACATAAAGGAATAGGAACAATTTCTTCTGTTATTTCTATACAATGATGATACAATAGAGGTCGGAAAACCTTTACATGAGTACAAGCATCTTAGCACATAACCTATGTATTGAATCGGAGGGGTTAATGATGAAGAATCCTATCGTTTTTCTAGATATTGATGGGACGATATTAGATGAAAGAAAGCAAATTCCAGATCAATCCAAGCAATCTATACAACAGTTGAAGGATAGCGGAATTCATGTGGCTATCGCAACTGGAAGAGCACCTTTTATGTTTGAGCATTTACGAAAAGAGCTGGATATCCATTCCTATATAAGCTTTAACGGCCAATATGTTGTATTCGAAGATGAAGTTGTATATGAGAATCCTTTAATGATGGAGCATATTAAGGGTTTACATGATGAAGCTATTCAATCTGGTCATCCGATGGTGTTCTTAAATCAATCAGGAATGAGAGCATCAGTAGGAGAACATCCATTTATTGAAGAGAGTCTCGCTAGTTTGAAGTTCTCCTACCCTGAAATCGATTCCAGCTTTTATCATAACAACCATATCCATCAGGCACTTCTTTTCTGTGAGAAAGGAGAAGAGGAGTCCTATTTTAAGGGACATAACCAACTCGACTTTATAAGGTGGCACGACTATTCTGTAGATGTACTGCCGAGTGGAGGTTCTAAAGCAATAGGAATTGAGAAGTTTATTGAAAGAACAGGCTTCGCTAAAGAAGATACCATTGCGTTCGGAGATGGATTAAATGACACGGAAATGATTCAGTTTGCACATGTAGGGGTAGCGATGGGGAATGCGCAGCCAGAGCTCAAACAAATAGCAGACGTCATTACCAAACATGTGGAAGAGGATGGACTTACTCACGGATTTAAACTAGTTGGGTTATTGAAATAGTATAAAAAACTCCTGGCCTTTATTGTAGAGTAAAATGTACCCTATAGAGTAGACACTTAAAAAAAGTCTCTCTATAGGGTACTTTTATGTATACTTAGAATTAACTAAATATATGGGGGATGGTCTTGTTGAGTAAAAGAATGTTTACAGGCCAAG